>JBEQAH010000246.1:0-3139 GCA_041640435.1 bacterium
GCGGTCCGGCAGGTCCTCCTCGGAAAGCCGCGCCACCACGCGACTCCCTCCACCTTCCATCTTTGGCGGGAGGGGTGGCTTCTCGCCGACGTAGCCCACCACGCTGCCCGCGGCCCGTTCAGGGGACAGCGCCACCTCGGATTCCCCGGAGGCCTGTCCGGAGAAATCTACCACGCGCACCTTCACGGGCCTGCGGACGTCCGACAGCCAGGCTGCGAACTGCCACCTGCGGCGCCCCCGTGGGGGCAGCTGGACGGGTGTGCGAAGATGCACCCGCTGGGTGCCAAACTCCTGGGTCACCTCCACGTCCAACCAGCCCTGGAACGGCCCGGCTGCGGACACCTCCACGATCACGGGGTTCCAGCTCCCGTACCGCACCCACCCATCCCACCCGACCCGGGCCTGCAGCTCAACCTGGTTGGCCCAGGAGGGGCCGGAACACACCACGGCCAGAGCAGCCGCGAAGGCCCACCGGACGGGCCCGGCCCGCACCTTCCCTCTCCCCTCCAAGACCCCCTCAGGCGGAGGCGGGCTTGGACTCCTCCTTGGACTTGTGCTCGGCCTTTGATTCGGTGCGCTCGGCGCCAGACCCGGAGGATCCGTCCCGGGACTGGCGGTAGTCGGTGGTGTAAAAGCCTGAACCGCGAAACACCAGACCCACCGACCCCAACAGCCGCCGCGTGGTGCCGCCGCACCGGGGGCACGTCGCCGGAGGGCTACCCACGGGCTGCAGCCGCTCGAACCGGTGGTTGCACTGGATGCATCGATACTCGTAGATCGGCACGTACACTCCCTCCTCGCCTGGCGTTCCCGACACCCCTTCGGGCGCGGGAGGTCCTGTGCTCCGGCGATGCGATCTCCGCGGGACGTACGCAAGTCCCGAACCTGCCGCCAGTGTACCACGGCCGGGGAACTTCGCCTCAGCGGCGCACGAGCCGCGCCACCCACACCGGGCCCGCGTGGTGCAGGAAGCTGGCCCCGAAGGCCAGCGCCCGTCCGTCCGGAGCCCACCCGGTACCCACCCCCGCACCGGGGTCGGGGAACTCCAGGGTGTAGTCCGCCAGCCGCAGTCGCCGCCCGCCATCTGCGTCCACGATCCACAGCACCGCACGCTCTCCCGCGTGGATCTCTGCGTAGCTCAGCTTGTCGCCCTGGGGGGACCAGGCGAGGCCCGAGAGCCGCTCCGCCCGGGCCACGGGAGGCCTCGGGCGGTGGCCGAGCTCCTGGACCTGCACCACAGCTTCCTCCGTCCCCTCCAGGACGTAGGCCACCGCACGGCCGTGGGGAGCCAGGTTCGCCTTCAGGATGCGCGCGAAGGGGACCGGGACTGTCCGTTGATCCGCGCCAGCCACCCGCACGCGCCACTGCCCTCGGGTGCGGCCGGCGCGGTCTTCAACGCGCACGAACACGTACAGGCCATCGGGGTACCAGGAGAGGTCGGTGAGCACCGCACCTTCCGGTGCCGAGAACAGCCGGCGCCGCAGGTTCCCCTCCGCGGAGACAAGCCAAAGGGAGCTCGCGCGCTCCTGCTCCACCACCACCGCGAGTCGGTCGCCCGCGGGGCTCCATCGCACCGCGCGCACCACGCCGGGAATGCTTAGGGGCCGGGGGGTTCCGCCCTCGGGCGGAAGCCTCCACAGCTTGCCGCCAGCGACCACCACGAGCCAGAGTCCCGCAGGGGACCACTCCACCGCTGTGGCGTGGGCGAGGTTTGCCACGAGCCGCTCCTGGCCGCGCAGGTCCGTGGCGAACACACCCCGGGCGGTTCCAAAGGCAAGCCAGCGGCCATCGGGCGCCCAGGTGGCGTTGCTCGTGGCCACCTGGTCGCTGGCCCTGCGGACTTCCGCCACCGCCAGCGAGGCCACGGGCTCGGGCTTGGGGATGCGGCGCAGCCCCGGCCCGCAGGCGGCCAGGCTAAAAGCCACGGCCGCGGCCGCCGCAGCCCGCAGCGGGCGCGCGGGGCGCAAGATCCTACAGACCTTCACAACACCGAGTACTTCCCCGCGGCCAGGTCCTGGATCAGCGTGCGCACATCCTCCAGCTCCCGGTCGAGCACCTCCCGCACCTGGCGGAGCACGCGGCTGCGCCGGGCGCCGCGGGCCAGGATCACCTGTGCTGCAGCCACCTTAGGCCGATCGATGGGTTCGCCAATCTGGCTGCACAGCCAGATGTAGCATTCCCGCACACCCGCGACCTCCTCGTACACCCGCTGCGCGATGCGGTGGGTGAGGACGGTGTAGATCTTGCCCACGTGGGAGACCGGGTTCTTGCCCGCCGCCGCCTCGGTCCCCATGGGCCGGTTCAGGGCGATGACCCCGTTGACCTTGTTGCCGCGGCCCACCTGGCCGCTGTCGCCGCTCTCCGCGGAGGTGCCCGTCACCGACAGGTACACGCCCCCCAACCCGCGGCCCGGCGCGTCGGCGTTGTTCAGGTACACACGGAGCTCCGGGAGGGTGCAGCGGGATCGCGCGTACTCCTGCACCGCCTCCAGCATCTGCTCCTTGCGCCGGAAGTAGGTGCCCTCGCTGTCCACGAACCGGTCCACGAAGGCCACGGCCACGGTCAGGTGAAGGGTGCGCCCCGTGCGGATGCCCATGACCTTCACATCCTCCCCTGCCTCCGGGAACTCCCGCTTGAAGGCGGGGGAGTTGATGTACCGCTCCGTCTCCAGCACCACCCGCTCCGTTTCCGTGAGGGGCCAGTAGCCCACCGCGGCGGAGGTGTCGTTGGCGCCCACCTCCTCCCGGTGGAAGATGTCCACGAGCTCCGGAGACCCCGGTTTGATCTGCACGTCGTAGTCCACGTGCGCGTCCGGGTCCACGAACCGCAGGTGCTCGCGGATCCACCGCTTGGCGGTCCGGGTGGCGAGCTCGGGGATGGGAATCTCCACGTCGCCCACCCGGTACGTGGCCCGGTCTCCGAAGATCAGGCGCATGGGCTGCAGGATCCGGCCGCCGCCGAACCGGACTTCCGCCTCGCCCGCCACCAGGAAAGCCTTGTCGATGTTGTGGTGGAGGATGGTCCCCACCCGCTCCAGGTAAGTCCTGCTGAGCTCCACGGAGACCTGTTCCATGATGGCGTCGCAGATGGAGTCGGGGTGGCCCACGCCCTTGCGCTCCACCAACTCCACCTGATGCTC
>JBEQAH010000247.1:0-3128 GCA_041640435.1 bacterium
CGAGGCCGCACGCATGCACGCAGTTCGCCCCCGCCTCCAGCGCGGCCAGGGAATTGATCAGGTCCAGCCCCCGGTCCCGGTGCCCGTGCCAGTCCACCTTCACCTGGGGTCCGAGCTCCCTCCGGATAAACCGCACGAGCCGGCGGGTTCCCCACGGCGTGGCGTGCCCCACGGTGTCCGCGAGGCAGATGCGAGCGGCCCCCGCGTCCACCGCGGCCCGGTACAGAGCCCGCAGGTGGGCAGGCCGCGCCCGGGTGGTGTCCTCGGTGACGTACATCACCTCCAGCCCCAGGCTGCGAGCGCGCCGTACGGCCTGCTCGGTGGTGCGCAGGAGGAAGTGCAGGTCCCACCCCTCCGCGTACTGCCGGATGGGGCTGCTGCCCAGGAACAGCGCCGCCTCGATGGCCACCCCGGACCGCTGCTGCGCCTCGGCGATGGCCACGATATCCGCCTCCGTGGTGCGGCCTGCACAGTTGGGGCGGATGGGGAGCCGCGCCTGCTCGATCTCCCGCGCGATGGCCACGACGTCCAGCAGAGCCCGCGGGCTGCTCCCCGGATAACCGATGTCGGCCCGGTGGATCCCCACATCCGCCATCCGGTGCACGAGCTCTTTCTTCTCGTCCACCGTGGGATGCCGCACCGATGGACTCTGCAGCCCGTCCCGGAGGGTCTCGTCGTTGAGCTCCACGGGGTACGGTGGCCTGTCGGGAGCTCCGGGACCCCGATTCCAGTCGTACAGCCACCGCTCTCCCCGCTCGCGGCACGGACTCCGCACGGCCACCACCCCCTACAAGCTCCTCCGGTCGATCACCCGCACGGCCTTGCCCACCTCTGTGCGGGGTAGCTCCTTGGGACGCAGCACCGTGACCCGCGCGGAAACCCCCAGCCCCTCCCTCAGGCGAGCCGCCACCCGCCGCTCCAGTTCGTGCACCGACTCCTCCCGGTAGGCTTCCTCTCGGGCCTCCACGCGGACGTCCAACACATCCAGGCTGCGCTCCCGGTCCACCACGATCTGGTATTGGGGCTCGAGTTCGGGGAAGCGGGTCAGGATGGTTTCCACGTCGGAGGGGAAAACGTTCACGCCACGGATGACGAGCATATCGTCCACCCGCCCCGTGACCCGGGCCATCCGGACCAGGGTCCGGCCACATCTACACGGCTCCCGGCACAGGGAAGACAGGTCTCCCGTGCGGTAGCGGAGGACCGGGGTGGCGTGCCGGGTCAGGGTGGTAAACACCAGCTCTCCCCGTTCGCCCTCGGGCAGCGGCGTACCGGTCCGCGGATCCACCACCTCCACCAGGAAGTGGTCCTCGTTCACGTGGAGGCCATTCTTCGCCTCCTGGCATTCGCACGCCACTCCGGGCCCGATTACCTCACTCAGCCCGTAGATGTCCACCGCGCTGAGCCCCAGCCTTTTCTGAATCTCTTCCCGCATCCCCTCCGACCAGGGCTCCGCCCCGAAAATGCCCACCCGTAACGCCTGCGGGCGTGCGCCCGTCTCTTCCATGACCTCCGCGATGCGCAGGGCGTAGGAGGGCGTGCAGCACAACACGGTGGCTGCAAGATCGTTGAGCAACTTGACCTGCCGGGCGGTATTCCCGGAGGAGATGGGCAGGACCGTAGCTCCCACCCGCTGGGCGCCGTAGTGAAACCCCAGGCCGCCGGTGAACAGGCCGTAGCCGTACGCGTTGTGCACCCGATCTTGAGGACCCACGCCGGCGCATCCGAACACCCGGGCCATGACCTCGCTCCACAAATCCAGATCCGCCCGGCTGTAACCCACTAGAACCGGAGAACCGGTGGTCCCCGAGGAGCAGTGCAGCTCCACGACCTCCTCCTGGGGCACCGCGAAGAGCCCGAAGGGGTAGCCGGTCCGAAAGTCCAGCTTGGTGGTGAAGGGCAGCCTGGTCAGATCGTCCAGACCGCCGACGTGCTCCGGCCGGATTCCCTCCACCTGCAGCCGTTGTCGGTAGAAGGGGGACGTGTGGAAAAGGCGCTCCACCAGCTCCACCAGTCGCCGCCCCTGGAGCTGTTCCATCTCGGCCCGCGGGATGGTCTCCGCCTGTGGATTCCAGATCATTTCTCATCCCCTCCGACCGTAGCCCGCTGGCGCGCGCTCCGCGCCCGCAGCAACTCCAGCACGCCACCCGCCTCGAGGATCTCCAGCATCACGGGGGGCAGGGGCTGGCCTCGGGCTGTCTCGCCCGTGCGGAGGTTGTGCACCCGCGCCTCCGCGACCACCACCTCGACCAGGTCCCCGTCCTCGAACATCCGCGACACCCCCGGACAGGGGATGGCCGGCAGCCCCAGGGCCACCGAGTTGCGGAAGAAGATGCGCGCGAAGGACTCGGCCACCACGCACGCCACGCCCAGGGCCTGCAGCCCCTCGGGAGCGGTCTCGCGGCTGCTGCCGCACCCGAAGTTTCGGCCCGCCACCACCACGTCCCCGGGGCGCACCTCCTTCGCGAACTCGGGACGCACCGACTCCAGCACGTGGCGCTTTCGCTCTTCCAAGGGCGCCACCGCGTAGGGGCCTGGGGCCAGCAGGTCCGTGCTGATGTCATCCCCCAGCTTCCACACACGGCCCACCAGGGGCTGTCCCAGAAGCCTGCCCGTCACCCGCACACGACCTCCCGGGGGTCTGCGATCCGCCCGTACAGGGCGCTGGCTGCCACCGTGGCAGGGGAAGCGAGGTAGATCTCAGCTTGGGGGCTCCCCATGCGACCCTGAAAGTTGCGGTTGTGGGTTCCGATGCACCGCTCCCCATCCCCCAGTAGACCCAGATGGCCTCCAAAACATGGTCCACAGCCAGGAGGCAACACCACCGCGCCCGCGGCGACCAGGTCCGCCAACACTCCCCGGCGGCAGGCCTCCTCGTACACCGCCCGGGAGGCCGGCCCCACGAGGAGGCGGGTGCGGGGATGCACACGTCGCCCCCGGAGGTACCGGGCCGCCTCCTCCAGATCTTCCACCCGGCCGTTGGTGCAGGACCCGATGAACGCCTGGTCGATGGCCACCCCTCGAAGCTCCCGTACGGGCCGCACGTGGTCCACCCGGTGCGGGATCGCCACCAGGGGCTCCAGCCGGGACAGGTCCACGGTGACCGCTCGCTCATAGGCAGCGCCTAG
>JBEQAH010000248.1:0-3122 GCA_041640435.1 bacterium
CGAACACCCCGGTAGGGCGCGTGGCGCACGAGTCCGCGGGCGCTCATGCGGCGCAGCATCTTGGTCACCGAGGCGGGAGCCACCCGCATGAGGGACGCGATGGCGTTTGTGGACA
Organism: bacterium; assembly: GCA_041640435.1. Classification (GTDB taxonomy): domain Bacteria; phylum Sysuimicrobiota; class Sysuimicrobiia; order Sysuimicrobiales; family Sysuimicrobiaceae; genus Tepidifontimicrobium. The sequence continues at coordinate 116 of JBEQAH010000248.1, forward strand.
CGGGCTGGCCGGACCGCCCGAGCTTGTAAATGGCCTTGAGGTAGTCCTGCACCGCCGCCGTGGTCACCCTGGCCTCCTTTTCCCTAGGCTAAATTGTCACAAGCTAAAATATCCCCCGCCGGGCGCCCTGTCAACGGGGAGGTTCCCCCGCGGGCCACGGCGGGGCCAAAATACGGGTGACGGACTTCGGGGGTGGCCCATGCCTGACGTCGTGCGCAGGGTTGAGTACCAGTACGTGGTGGTCCCCGACCGGCCGGGCGAAGGCCTCCGGGTGCTGGAGGCGCTCGAGCGGGCCGGGGTGAACCTCCTGGCTTACCTCGGCTTCCCTGTGGAAGGGGGTCGCGCGCAGCTGGACCTGGTGCCGGAGGATCCCGACGCGCTGCGGCGGGTGGCGGCCCAAGAAGGCTGGCAGCTCAGCGGACCCAAGCGGGCGTTCCTCATCCAGGGGGACGACCGGGTGGGCGCGGCCGCAGACCACATCCGCAAGTTGAGCCGCGCAGGCCTGAACATCACCGCGGCCGCCGCCGCCACAGCGGGTGCCGGGCGTTACGGCATGATCCTGTGGGTTAAGCCGGAGGACTACGAGCAGGCCGCGCAGCTACTCGGCGCGTGAGTCCGCGCCGCTGGACCGGAGGTGGCGCGCGAACCAGTCCGCCGCCAGCATGGCCACCTGCTCCAGGGCGCCCGGCTCTTCAAACAGATGACCGGCACCCGGGATCACGGCGAGCTGCTTCTCGCACCGCAGCAGCTGCAGCGCCTGTTCGTTCAGCTGCAGCACGGGTTCATCCGCTCCCCCGACCACCAGAAGGGTGGGCGCCCGCACCCGGGGCAGGGCGTCCCGGGCCAGGTCCGGTCTACCGCCCCGGGAGACCACCGCGGCCACCTGCTCCGGCGCGTCCGCGGCCGCTCGCAGGGCCGCCGCAGCGCCGGTGCTGGCACCGAACAGCCCCAGCTGGAGGCCCTGAAGCGATGGTTGCTCTCCGACCCACACCACCGCCCCCAGCAGCCGGCGCGCAAGCAGCGCCACGTCGAATCGCAGCCGCGCGGTCCGCAGGTCCTCTTCTTCCTCCGCGGCGGTCAAGAGGTCGAGCAGCAGCGTCGCGAATCCCGCCAGTTGAAGGCGCCGTGCCACGTAGCGGTTGCGGGGGCTTTGGCGGCCGCTGCCGCTGCCGTGCGCGAACACCACCACCCCCGCTGGCTGCGCCGGACGAGCCAGGTCGCCCGCCAGCAACCACTCCCCTGCCGGCACCCACACCGCCTGTTCCTCCACCGCCCCCACCTTCCCGCTGCTATCATGGAACGCGGAGGGAAGAAGGTCCATGCCCATGTACGAGTACGTGTGCGCGGACTGCGGCGAGCAGTTCGAGCGACTGACCGGCTACGCGGAAGCAGACTCCGTGGCCTGCGAGCGGTGCGGATCCCGAAGGGTGCGCCGGCTGGTTTCACTGGTCGCGGCCCCGCGGCCCGCGAAGGGCGGCGGAGGGTGCTGCGGCGGCGCCTGCGGGTGCAGCGCCCACTAGGTCCCGGCTACCGGTAGGCGGCCAGTACAGGCTCCAGGTCCACCGCCCCAAGCTCGTCGTCCCACATGGGCAGCCGGCCGTGGGGCCGCTTGGCCCGCGGGTTGCGGTAGACGACCCCGAGGGGGACCTTCCCGCGCCGCGCGAAGTCCCGCACCAGCCGCCAGGCGGCGTCCTTGTCCTGCGGGTCGTGGTCCGGGGGTACGTACTCCACGTGCTCTCGGAACCAGTCGTACGTATTGAACCGGTTGTAGGTGACGCAGGGCGAGAAGTCGTTGATGAACGCGAACCCCGGGTGCTGGATGGCCTCCACGATCATGCGCGCCGTGTGCTTCACGTCCCCGCTGAAGGACTGGGCCACGAAGGTGGCCTCGCTCGCCAGCGCCAGCAGGAGGGGATCCACCATGGGCGGGTGCTCTTCCTCGAAGACCCGGATGTCCTTCCCGAGCCCCGCCGTGGGTGAGTCCTGGCCCTTGGTGAGTCCATAGACTCCGTTGTTCATCACGAGGAGTACCAGGTCCGGGTCGCGTCTGCACACGTGCACGAAGTTCTCCACTCCGATGGCCAGGGTGTCTCCGTCCCCCGCAAGGCAGATCACCTCCAGCTCAGGGTTGGCCATCTTCGCGCCCAAGGCGTAGGCGAGAGCACCGCCGTGGGTGCCGTGGAAGGCGTTGCCATTCAAGTAGTTCCGGATCTGGCCGGAGCAGCCGATCCCACCCACCAGGAGCAGCTCGTGGGGCACAATCTCCAGCTCTGTGAGGGCCTGTTTGAGCGCCGCCAGCACCCCGAAGTCCCCGCAGCCCGGGCACCACTGGATCCGATGCTTGGGGACGGCGTTCTCCTCCCAGAGCCTAATCCCCTTCGTGCTCATTCCGACCCACCTCCACGGGTACCGACCCCGTACCGCCGATGCGCACCACCGCGCCCTCCCGCTCCAGCGCCCGGGCCACGGCGTCCGCCACCTCCGTGGGGTGCATGGGAACGCCGTTGTACTTGTTCACCCGGCGGGTGGGGATCCGCAGCTCCCGCTGCAGCAGATCCGCGAACTGCCCGGTGAAGTTCTGCTCCACCACCACCACAGGCCCCGCGTCCGCGAACAGCGCCTCCAGCTTCTGCCGGTGAAGCGGGTACACGTGCGTGAAGTGGACCAGGGCCACCGCGATCCCCCGGGACTGCAGCACCAGCCGAGCCTCCTCCAGCACCGGGCGGGTGTTCCCCCAGCCCACCATGACCGGGTTGCCGAGCACTGAGCCGAACACCTGCGGAGGCTTCCAGTCCTCCCGCAGGTAGGTCTCCAGCTTGCGCATGCGCTTCTCCACCATGGCCGCCCGCTTGCGCGGGTCGATGGAGACAAACCCGAACTCGTCGTGCTCCGCCCCGCTCACTTTGAAGATCGCGCCTGGAGTTCCCGGCACGCTGCGAGGCGAAATCCCGGATGGGGTCACCTCAAACCGGCGGTACGTCCGGCCCCGCACGTCCTCCTCCCGGAC
>JBEQAH010000249.1:0-3111 GCA_041640435.1 bacterium
CCACCTCGAACCAGGGCCTGTCCACGGTCCTCCCTCCCCTACGGCTCGAATCGGAACGCCAGGGTGTGGGAGCCAGCCCACACCTCCACCACACCCACTTCGGCGGGTACGGCCGCCGCCGGCGAGCCGAGCAGCACCACCTGGCCTGCCCGCAGTCCGCCCACGCGGCCTGCAAGCCATGCGAGCCGAAGGCCGAGATCACCCAGGGCCGCCGTGGCGCCCTCCGACCGCAGGGAGCCGTTGACGAACAGGCGCAGCTGCCCGGGAAGCTCGGCGGGAGGGAGCAACGTGCCGCCAAGGGCGAAGCCGCCCCCGCTGGCGTTGTCCGCCACGACCTCCGCCGCGGTGAACCGGTAGTCCTGCCACACGCTGTCCAGCACGTCCAAGGCCAGGAAGAAGCCCCCGAACGCGGCAGCCGCGCGACCCGGAGGCGATCCGGGAGGGACGTCGCGACGCAGCACCACGGCCAGCTCCGGCTCCACCCGTGGCTGCAGAAAGCGGGTGAGGGGGGCCGGGGAAGAAAGCAGCATGTCCGCGTACAGGCGACCGTAGATGGGCTCGGCGATCCCCATCTGCCTCTGCTTGGCCTCGCTCAGTAGCCCCAGCTTGTAGCCTCGGAGGAGGCGGTTGCCCGCCGCGGAAGCCTGCACGCGGTAGCCGGCGTCCAGGTCGAGCTCCACGCCCAGGCTAGGGATGGGCGTGCGCGCCGATCGGGCGTCCCGGATCCTCTCCAGCAGCTCCTGCTCTGCTCCAGTTAACGTCACCGACGAACTCCCGAGCCCGGTTGCCGCAACCGCATGCCGTGCCGCAACGAGTTCCCCTCGGCAAACCCGACCGGGCGAGGCGCGCCCGGCCGGCCGGCGCCTGCGCTCACGAGGCGACCGCCGCCCGCTGCCGGACCAGGTCCAGCGCCACGTCCAGAATCCAGTCCTCCTGACCCGCCACCGCCTTGCGCCGGCCCAGCTCCACCAGGATCTCCCGAGGGTCGAGCCCGAGGCGCTCCCCGATCCGGCGGGCGTGCAGGAGGAAGGTGGAGTAAGCCCCGGCGTAGCCGATGGTGACCGCGTCGCGGTCCGGGAGGGGCTGGAAGGGCATCATGGGCGCCACCACGAACTCCGCGGCGTCCATGAGCTTGAAGACATCTAGCCCGGGGTTCAGTCCGGCCTTGTCCAGAACCGCGGCGAGCACCTCCGTGGCCGCGTTGCCCGCGCCGGCCCCACAGCCCCGCAGGGAGCCGTCCAGCTGGTCAGCGCCGGCTTCCAGGGCGGCGAGACAGTTGGCGATGGCGAGCCCCAGGTTGTTGTGGGCGTGGAATCCCACCTGGACCCGCAGAGCCTGCCGAAGCGCCCGCACCGCGGCGGCGGCTTCCCAGGGCAGCATGGCGCCCGCAGAGTCCGTGACGTACACGCAGTCCGCTCCATAGGACTCCATGAGGAGGGCCTGCTCCGCCAGCACCTCGGGCGGCCGCATGTGGGCCATCATTAGGAACCCCACCGTTTCCATGCCGAGTTCCTTGGCGAGGCCGAAGTGCTGCTCGGAGATGTCAGCCTCCGTGCATTGGGTGGCGATGCGGGCCACGGTGGCGCCACGCCGCACCGCCTCGCGCAGCTCGTGGCGGGTCCCGATCCCCGGGATCAGCAGCACCGCGATCCGCGCCCGCCGCGCGGTGGTCGCCGCCTCCTCCACCAGGTCCAGGTCGGAGACCAGGGAAAACCCATACTGGATGGACGACCCGGCCAGCCCGTCTCCGTGCGTGACCTCGATCACGGGGATGCCCGCGTCGTCCAGGGCCGCCACCACCGCCCGCACCTGCTCCCGGGTGAACTGGTGACGGAAGGCGTGGGAGCCGTCTCGCAGAGTGGTGTCGGTCACGCGGGGGGGCTTCATGCGACAGCTCCTGCCAACATGTGCTCCGCAATGAGTTCTCCCACCCGGCGGGCCGCGGAGGTCATGATGTCCAGGTTCCCTGCGTACGGGGGCAGGTAGTCCCCCGCGCCCTCGATCTCCAACAGCATGGCCACCACCATGCGCTCCCCCCACGGGGTGTCGCGGCGGTCGAAGTGCGGCCCGTTCTTAAGCCGGTAGCCCGGCACGTAGCGCTGGACCTCGACCACCATGCGCTCCACGGACTCCCGGATCCGGTCGGGGTCGGCTTCCTCCCCTTCCGGAACGCAGTAGATGGTATTCCGCATGATGATGGGCGGCTCAGCGGGGTTGAGGACGATGATGGCTTTGCCCAGGGCGGCACCGCCGATGACCTCAAGCCCCCGGGCGGTGGTGGAGGTGAACTCGTCGATATTCTGGCGGGTGCCGGGCCCCGCGGACCGGCTCGCCACCGTGGACACGATCTCGGCGTAGCGGACGGGGACTACCCGGTGGACCGCGTGCACCAGAGGGATGGTGGCTTGGCCCCCGCACGTAATCAGGTTCACGTTGGGGACCCCCAGGTGCTCACCCAGGTTCACGGGCGGGACCACGTACGGACCCACCGCCGCCGGGGTCAGGTCCACCGCCACCTTCCCCGCCTCCCGCAGGACCTTGGCGTGGCGCAGGTGGGCTTTGGCGCTGGTGGCGTCGAACACGATCCGGATGTCGGGATCGTCCAGCACCGCCCGCACACCGTCCACGCTGGTGCGAAGCCCCAGGGACCTGGCCCGGGCGAGGCCCTCGGACTGCGGGTCGATGCCCGCCACCAGGACCAGCTCCATGGGCCCTGGGTTCTTGAGGATCTTGTACATGAGGTCCGTCCCGATGTTGCCGGACCCCAGGATCGCGACCTTCACCCGACCGTTGCCTCCCATGCGACCCACCCTCTCGCTCATTATTACATTAGTTCTCAATTACTCGTTGACCACCGCCACCGGGGCGAACAGCTCTTCCAGGGGGAGCACACGGTCCACGAAGCCCTGCTCCGCCACGTACCGGCGGAGGGTTTCCAGCGTGGTCCGGTTCGGCTCCAGGCCGTAGGGCCAAACGTCGGCGCCCAGCACGCGCTCCGCCTCCTCCATCTCGGCGTCTAGCCACGGCAGGGTGTAGCGCAGGGCGCCGCTGAACCGCATCTGCTCCAGGCACCACGTCTTGCTGGCCACGAACGCCTCGTACAGGCTGTGG
>JBEQAH010000250.1:0-3109 GCA_041640435.1 bacterium
CCCTCATCGGGTTGGCCGGGCTGAACGTCTGGGCGTTCCACCGGGGGGTGTACCGGTCCGCGGATAGGTGGGACGTGGGCCCGCCCCCCCTGGCCGCCCGGGTGGCGGGCGCGGTGTCGCTCGGGGTATGGCTCGCGACGGTGGCATGCGGGAGGTTGCTGGCGTACCTGTGAGGCGGCAGGCGCTCGCCGCAGTGTTCCTCGTGCTGGCCGCTGCGGGAGCTGCCAGGTCCCAGGCGCTGCCGGCGCAGGCGTTGTACGAGCGCGCCGCGCCCGCGGTGGCGCTGGTGCGCACCGTGCAGGACGAGCGGGTGGGGACCGGCACGGCGTTCGCGGTGTCGCGGGACGGATGGCTTGTGACCGCGGCGCACGTGGTGCGCCGGGCGGAGCGGATCGGGGTAGAGTTCGAGCGAGGCCACCCGCTGCCTGCCAGGCTGGTTGGGTACGACGCACGTCGGGACGTGGCGGTGCTCCGGCTGGCCCGTGGACTCCCTCCGGGCGTCCTGCACTTCGCAGATCCCTCGGCGCTGCAGCACGGCGAGCCGGTGGCCGTCATCGCAAACCCGCGCGGCCGCCCCAAGGTGCTGACGACCGGCGTGCTGCTGGACGTGGGGCTCACCCTCCCTGGCCTGGTGCCGGGCATCTTTATCCGCGTGAGCGCCGCGGTAGCCCCGGGCAGCTCGGGTGGCCCGGTGCTGAACAGCCGGGGGGAGATCCTGGGTGTTGTTGTGGCGGTGTCGGCCCGGCCCGGAGCCGAAGGGGGCCTTGCAGTGAGCGCCCCGGTTGTGGTGCAGGCGCTGCCAGCCCTCATGGCCGGGGCCCGAGTGGAGCGGGCCTGGCTTGGAATCCTCGGCACCACGGTGACCCCCGAGCTGGCCCGCGAACGGGGGCTTGGGGCCTCACGCGGGGTCCTGGTGGTGGAAGTCGTCCCCGACGGCCCCGCGGACCGGGCAGGGCTCCGCGGCGATGGGGCGAACGGCACCCCGGGCGACGTGATCGTGAGCCTCAACGGCCAGCCCGTGGACAGCATGGAAGACCTGTTGGGCCTGCTGGCGGAGCGAGAACCAGGTGAACGGGTTCGCCTGCGGGTGGTTCGGGGCGGTAGGGCGGTAGACCTAACGCTCGTGCTCGGGGTGCGTCCGTGAGGGCCCACCGGCCGCTTGCCAGTGCGCTGGTCGTGGAGGACGAACCGGAGATCGCCCGGCTCGTGCGGGCCTACCTGGAGCGGGAAGGCTTCCGGGTAGAGGTGGCCGCGGACGGAGAGCAGGCCCTAGCGTCCATCGCGCAGAGGCGCCCGGACGTGGTGGTGCTGGACCTCATGCTGCCCGGCTTGGACGGCTGGGAGGTGTGTCGCCGGATCCGTGACGGGTCCCGGGCTGCAGTGATCATGCTGACCGCCCGCGATGCGGTGGAGGATCGGGTCCGGGGGCTGGAGTTGGGCGCGGACGACTACGTGACCAAGCCCTTCAGCCCGCGGGAACTGGTGGCGCGCGTGCGAGCGGTGCTGCGGAGGAACCGCTGGGGCGGGCGCGAAGTGCTGCGGGTGGGGGGGCTGGTGGTGGACTTCCGCCGCAGAAGGGTGCGAACATCCGGCCGAGCGGTGCGCCTCACGGACACCGAGTGGCGGCTGCTGGAGGCTCTTGGGAGCCAGCCGGGGCACGTGTTCACCCGCTGGCAACTCATCGACCACGTCTATGGCGAGGCCTTCGAGGGCTTCGAGCGGACCGTGGATGTGCACGTGAAGAATCTCCGGCAGAAACTGGAACCGGACCCGCGGCAGCCGCGGTACATCCTAACCGTCCACGGCGTGGGATACAAGCTGGCGAGGTCAGAGGGTGGGACCGGTCCGTAGGCGGGGCTGGTGGGGGCTGCGCACGCAGCTGGCCCTCGCTTTCACCGGGGTGGCGGTGATGGGCGTGGTGGCCGTGGGGTTGTGGGCGCAGCACCTGACCGCGGTCCGCTTCCACGCGTACCTGGAGCGAGTGCGGCGAGGTGAGGTTCCCTGGGTGGCGGAACAGCCCCCGCACGTGCGGGAGCTGTTGCTGCAGGGGCTAAGGCCTACAAGCGCCCGGCTGTTCAAGGCATCCCAGCGGAAGTTCCTAGCTGCGTTCAACCAGTCTCTCTGGCTCGGCGGCCTCACCGCCGTGGTGGTGGCCGCGGTGACCGGCTTGTGGCTTGCGGGCCGTCTGGCGGCTCCGCTGGCGGAGCTCCGCCGGGCTGCCCGCGCCATCGCCTCGGGCCGTCTGGACCAGCGAGTGCGGCCCGCGGCCGGCGAGATCGGGGAGGTGGCGGATGCCTTCAACGCCATGGCGGCGCGGCTGGAGCAGGACGAGCGGCTGCGGCGCGAGTTCCTCGCTGCGGTGGCGCACGAGCTGCGCACGCCCCTCGCCAACGTCCAGGCCCACCTGGAGGCGTTCCTGGACGGGGTGGCGGAGCCTACCCCTGAGCGGATCGCCGCCCTCCATACCCAGACAGTCCTCCTGAGCCGCATCGTCAGCGACTTGCGGGACTTGACCCTGGCCCAGGCGGGCGCGCTTCCGCTGCAGCGGTCCTCGGTGGACCTCGTGGCGGTGTGCCGCGAGGTGATCGAAGCCCTGGGTCCGTGGTTGGAGGAGCGCCACCTGACCGCCGAGGTCCGGGTGGACGGAGGAGCTGTGGCCTGGGCGGACCCGCAACGGGTGCGTCAGGTGGTGCAGAACCTGGTGCACAACGCGGTGCGGTTCAGCCCGCCGGGTGGCCGGGTGGTGCTGCGGGTCTCGGCTGAGGGGAACTGGGCGCAGCTCGTGGTGGAAGACGAAGGTCCCGGGATTCCCGAAGACGACCTGGAGCGCGTCTTTGAACCCTTCTACCGCGCTGGTTCTTCCCGCAGCCGTCAGCCGGCCGGAAGCGGTCTCGGCCTCGCGGTGGTGAAGCACCTGGTGGTGGCGCACAGCGGTACGGTGCGTGCCGAGCGCAGGGAACCCCACGGCACGCGGTTCCTGGTGCGCCTGCCGGCCGTGACCCCATGACCTTCGGCTGGCCTGAGGTTCTGTGGCTGCTGACCCTGTGGCCGCTGCTCGCGGTGTATTCCGCCCTCGCGGCGCGCCGCCGCGCCCGGCGAGGGCTTGTGC
>JBEQAH010000251.1:0-3091 GCA_041640435.1 bacterium
TCCGCGCGTACGGCATCCGGGTGGGCCCCACCACGCCCAGCACACCCACGGCGCGGCCGCCCGCCCGGTACGCGGCGGCCACCACGCTGCAGTCCCGCATGTCCTCCACGGGGTTTTCGCGCCCGATCCGCACGTGGACCTCCGGAGGTGCCGGCAACAGCACGTTCCGCAGCACCTCCTCACGGTCTAGAGCCGCCAGCACCGGCCGCACGCGCCGCACGTCCTGGAACTCTGGCTGCTTGAGGATGTTGGCGACCCCCTGCACGAAGAACCGCACGTTGCCCCGGGCCGCCACCGCACGCCGCAGCTGTCCCACCACGCTCGCCAGCAGGCCGCGGTGCGACTGTGCCTGCGCCGCCAGCCGCTCCAGGGGTTCCCCCTGTCCGGCCACCGCCTCCAGCCATCGGCTCACCAGGCGCGACACCTCTTCCAGCTCCTCCGCCGAGGCGGGCCGCTCCAGCCGCAGCACACGCTGCTCCGCCCCGCTCTCCGTCACCAGGACCACCAGGGCGCGGTCCTGGGCGAGGGGAACGAGGTGCACGTGCCGCAGCCGGCGCGGTCCGCCAGGGGTGCTGACGACCGAGGGGTACTCGGTCAGGGAGGCCAGCGTCTGGGCCGCTTCCTCCAGCGCCTCTTCGGGCCGATCCCGGGCCGCAAGCCGCCTGCGGATCCGCTCCCGCTCCGCGGCGGACAGCACCGGCTCGGGGGAGGATCCACCGCACGCTTGGCTCAGCAGCCGGTCCACGTACAGGCGGTAGGCTCGGTCGGTGGGCACCCGGCCCGCGGAGGTGTGCGGCTGGCGCAGGTAGCCCATCTCCGTGAGGGCGTGCATGCCGCTGCGAATGGTGGCCGGGCTCACCCCCAGCGAGTACCTCTGAAACACCACTTCCGAAGGGACGGGCTCCGCGCGTGCCACGTACTCGCGGATTACCGCCCACAGGATCTGCTCCTTGCGCGCGTCCAGCTCCTGCGCGAGCATCCCTTCACCCGCCGAGATCCGGCGCCTAGCACTCCAGATCCGCGAGTGCTAATCCCTCCGCCACCGTAGCACCGGCCCTTCCAGGGGGTCAAGCACGGGTGCCCCGGCTGCGGACCAGGCCCCACAGCACCCGCAGCTCCTCCGCGTGCAGCGCTGCGCTGACCCCCAGGTAGGCCATGGCCCCTGCAGAGGTGGCCGCCGCGAGCTGCATCACCAGGCCCCACAGCTGGTGGGGATCCACCCACCCCCCCACCGCCGCGACCGCACCCCTGGCTGCAAGGCCGCCCACAGCCGCCGCCACCGCTGCCCGCAGCACGCTCCAAGCGAGGCGCGCCTCCCCCAGCGACCCCAGCCGGGCCCGCAAGTGCCACAACAACCACGTCACGTTCACCGTGGAGACCAGCGAGGTGGCCAGCGCGATCCCCACGTGACCCCACCAGCGAACGAACAGCCAGTCCAGCGCTGCGTTGAGGGCGATCATCACGGCCCCCACCCGCACGGGGGTCGCCATGTCCTGCAGGGCGTAGTACGCACGCGTGGTGACCGTGTAGCAGGCGATGGACACGAGTCCGGCGCCGTACGCGGCCACGGCACCCGCCACCGCCCGCGTGGCTTCCGGGGTAAACGCGTACCGCTCGAACAACACCCGCACCACCAGGTCCGGCACCGCCAGGTACAGAGCCAGAACCGGAGCGGTGGCGAACGCCGCCGCCCGAAGACCCAGGGATGCCGTACGCTTGAGGGCCTCCAGGTCGCCCGCGCCCGCGTGCCGGGAGAGGGACGGGAAGATGGCGGTGGCGATGGAGATGGCGAAGAACCCCACGGGCGCTTGGACCACCTCGTACGCGTAGTCCAGCACCGCGACTGCGTTCACCCTACCCGAGGGGAGAAGGGAGGCAAACAGACGATCCACGTAGCTGTTCACCTCCACCACCACGAGCCCCACCATGGCAGGCAGCGCCAAGCGAAGAACCTCCCGCAGCGCCGGGTGGTCAAGCTCCAGCCGGGGCCGGTAGCGCAACCCCGCTCGCACCGCCGCGGGCAGCTGAACCAGGCATTGGGCTGCAGTCCCCACCACCCAGGCCACCGCCAGACCGTAGATCCCCCACGCGGGCCCGAGCACCAGGGCCCCGGCCACAATCCCCACGTTGAACAGAAGCGGTGCCAGGGCCGGGACGGTGAAATGGTGCTGCGACTGCAGGTACCCGGTGAGAAATAGAGAGAGGCCGAGAAAGAACATGGCGACGAACAGAATGCGGGTGAGGTCTGTGGCCAGGTGCAGCAAAGGAGGTGAGGCGGCGAACCCGGGAGCCGCCAGGGGGACGAGCCACGGCGCCAGCAGCTGCCCGACGATCACCATTCCCACTCCCACCAACAGCACCAGGGTCATGAGGTTGTTGACCACCCGCCGCGTCTCCTCGGGATCGCCTCGGGTCAGGGAGCGGGTGATGGTGGGGATGAACACGATGCTGAGCGTCCCCCCCAGCAGCAGCCGCTGCACGAAGAATGGGACGGAGTACGCGATCACGTACGCCGCCTTCGCGTCCCCGGCCCCGAACAGGGCGGCCACCACGGCCTCCCGCACCACCCCCAGCAGCCGGCTGGCCACCGCCGCGGCAGCCATGAGGCCCGCCGCGCGGGCCATCTGGCGCGGGCTTTGGGCGACCGGCGCGTGCGCCGCGCTGGGTGCCTCCACTCCGATGGCGCTCACCTCCCCGCGGAGTGGACCGTTGGGCCTATGGTACAATGGCCGCCGGCGCGAGCACCGCGCGGAGAGGAGGTCTGGCCCGTGGCCAAGCGAACGCCGTCGGCCCTCAAACGGCTGAGGCAGACAGAGAAGCGGACCCTGAGGAACCGGGCCGTCAAGTCCCGGGTGAAGACCCTGGTGAAGAAGGCGCGGACCACCGGCGACCCGGAGGCGCTCCGGGCGGCGGTCAAGGCCCTCGACAAAGCCGCGGCCAAGGGGATCCTGCATCGCAACGCCGCCGCCCGGCGCAAGTCCCGCCTCATGCGGGCCCTCCAGCGGAGCGGCTGACTTCGGAGACTAGCGAGCAGCCCGCGCGCCGGAGCCCCCGCCGCCTGCGAGGCACAGCCGGACCACAAGGCTTTCCA
>JBEQAH010000252.1:0-3088 GCA_041640435.1 bacterium
CCTTTCAGGCGAACCCCGTGGCCAAGGCCTCGCTGGAGGCGAAGAGTGAGACGGGGGACCAACTGTTGGCTGAGTACCTGAAAACCGCAGAGGAGCAGGTGGTGGGTGCGGACCGGCTGACTCTGTCCGCGGGGACGTACTTCGCGCTGGCCACCCGAGCCATAAACGAGCGCTTTGACCTGTATCGGGAAGCCAGCCGGATCCTCCGGGAGACCATGACGGCTCGGTTGGCGCAGGCTCAACGCCGCCTGTGGGCTTTTGTGGCGCTGGCGGCGGCCCTTGTGGGCTTGGTGGTGGGCTTTGGGGTTGCCACCAGCCGCAGCATCTGCGGCCCCCTGGGCCGGTTGCTGGAGGGCCTACAACGGGTGTCGCAGGGCGACCTACGGGTCACCGTGACGGCGGTGGGGGAGGACGAGGTGGCGCAGGTGGCCCGGGCCTTCGATCAGGTGGTGCGGTGGTTGCGCGACAGCGTGGGTCGGGTTAACGAGATCTCCCAGACCCTCACGGCGTCCGCGGAGGAGCTGGCGGCGACCAGCGAGCAGGCCAACCGGAGCGTGCAGGAGATCGCCTCCGCGGTGCAAGGGGTCAGCCGGGGCGCAGAAAGCCAGGCGCGGCGCGTGGCGGAGGCCGTGGGGGTGGTCCGCCAGGTGAGCGCGGGCCTGGAGGGGGCATCCCAGGATGCCGCGGCCACCGCGCAGGCCGCTTCCGCGGCGGAGCGCACGGCCACCATGGGCCGAACCCATGTGGACCAGGCCCGCACGGCCATGGACCACATCCACGGAGCCACGCAGTCCGCCTCCCAGGTGATCGCATCCCTGGGCCGGCGGAGTCAGGACATCGGCCGGATCGTGGAGCTGATCACCGAGATCGCCTCCCAGACCAACCTGCTGGCGTTGAACGCCGCCATCGAGGCGGCCCGGGCCGGTGACCAGGGGCGGGGGTTTGCGGTGGTGGCGGAGGAGGTCCGCAAGCTGGCGCAGGAGTCCGCCCAGGCGGCGGACCAGATCGCGGACCTGGTGCGGGAGATTCAGAGGGAGGCGGAGGAGTCGGTGCGCGCCATGGAGCAGGCGAGCGGTGCCGTGGGGCGAGGGGTTCAGGTGGTGGAGGAGGCGGGCAGCGCGTTCGAGGAGATCGTACGGTCGGTGCAGGGGGTGGCGGAGCTCGTGGAGCGGATCCGCACCGCCAGCGCCAGTCTGGCCACCTCCGCCCGAGCCGTGGAGAGCTCCATGGAGGAGCTCGCCAGCATCAGCGAGCAGAACTCCGCCTCCGCGGAGCAGGTGAGTGCCGCGACCCAACAGATCTCCGCGGGGAGCCACGAGCTTGCAAACCACGGCCAGGCCCTGGCCCGGTTGGCTACCGATTTGCAGAACCTGGTGAGCCAGTTCCAGGTGTAGTGGCAACGGCACAGACCCCTTAGGGGAAGGAGGCGGGGCGCGCGGTGCGCATGCGGGGAGGCCACGGCCGTAGGTTGCCCCGTGGCCAGCCCGCGCGCCCTGCGCGCGGCTTGCGCGAACGGGCGCAGAGACCCCGCCGCGGCAGCCACCGGGTCCGCGGCATCTTCGATGGCCCGATATAGGGCGCTTCCCACGATGACCCCGTCTGCGAACCCCGCTACCGGCGCGCGCGTGGTGCGGGCGTCGGAGGGCTCCGGCGTGGGGCCCGGGCAGCAGTTACGGGCGCACGGCCGCGATCACCAGGACCCCGGTCCGAGCTGCGGCTTCTGAGGCGGAGGGGTGGATGGCGAACCCGAAGAGGGCTGGCACCGGTGTGCCCGGCAACTGCGGCGCAAGGCTGCGCGCTCGGCGCGCGAGGACTTCCACGTCCCGACCGTAAATGCGGCTGCGGACCTCTCCCAGAACCACTACCCGTTCGCCGTCGCGGGTCCCCTCACCAAAGAGGTCGAACTCGACTTCCTCGCCATCCACGGTCACGAACCGGCGCTCCAACCGCGGCACCCGGATCCCGTAGCGCTCGGCGAGGTAAGAGGGTGCCAGCTCCCGCGCCAGCTCCTCGAGAGTGAACCCCACCGCGTCGGAGAGCCGGCCCACCTGCTGGGCCAGCTGCTGCACGGCTCTTTCAGTAGCGGCCTGGGCCTGGGCGAGCTGGGCGACGGCTTCTTCGGTTCTAACCTGAGCCTGAGCGAGCTGTGCGACCGCCTGCTCCACCCTGTCCAGCTGTCGCTGGGTCTTCGCCTGCAGATCCAATACCTGCTGCACCGTGTCCGCGAGCTGCTGCAGCGCCCTCGGCAAGCCGAGGAGGTCGTCGGTGAGCAGCAAGCGCCGCAACTCCTCCCGCCAGTCGGGGCGGTCGCGCAGCAACTTGAGCAGGTCCTGGAAGTCGGCCACCACGAACCCCACCTCCAAGCCATTGTAGACACGCCGGCGCGGGAAAGCCAGCCGCAGGCCGCTTCTGCGCGCCCGAAAAGCGTCAGTCCGCCAGCCCCCCGCGCGCGGCTTGCGCGAACGGGCGCAGGAACTCCACCGCGGCAGCCATCGGGTCCGCGGCATCTTCGATGGCTCGATACAGGGCGCTTCCCACGATGACCCCGTCTGCGAACCCCGCTACAGCCCGCACGTGGTCGGGGCGGCTTACCCCGAAGCCCAACACCGCAGGCCGGTCGGTGAGTTCCTGAACCCGGCGGAGCAACGTCTGCGCCTGGTCACCCAGCTGCTCCCTCGGGCCCGTGGTGCCGGTGAGGGACACGCAGTACAGGAAGCCTGTGGAGCGGCTCGCTGCAAGGCGGATTCGCGCGTCGGTGCTGGTGGGTGCCACGAGGAACACGGTGTCTAGCCCCGCGTCCCGCGCAGCGTGTAGCAGGGATTCTCCCTCGTCTGCGGGCAGGTCCGCGGGGATCACGGCATCCACACCCGCCTCCGCCGCGTCACGGCAGAACCGCTCGAGCCCGTAGCGCAGGAGGGGGTTTGTGTAGGACAGGAGGGCGATGGGCAGGTCCACTTTCTCCCGGAGCCTTTGAATGAGTGCGAGCACGTCCGCAAGCCGCACGCCTCGAGACAAGGCGCGCTCCGCGGCCCGCTGAAGGACCGGCCCGTCCGCGACCGGGTCGGAGAAGGGAACCCCGAGCTCCAGC
>JBEQAH010000253.1:0-3072 GCA_041640435.1 bacterium
CCAGCAGGCCGAGGGAGCGGGACCGCACGAGCCACCGCAGCAGCGCGTGGCAGGGCACCCGCGGCGCCAGGCCGTAACTGGCCACGAGCACCAGCCGCTCGACGCGCTCGGGGTGGTCCAGGGCGTACGCGAGGGCGAGGGCACCACCCAGGGAAAGCCCCACGAAGTTCGCGCGGCCCAACCCGACCTCGTCCAGCCAGGCCCGAAGCCAGGCGCCGTACGCCTCGGTGGTGGGCTCAGGGAGCTCAGGGGTACCGCCGTGGCCGGGCAGGTCTGGGGCGAGGACCCGGAAGCGCCGGGCTAGGCGAGGTGCCACCTCTGTCCAGCTGAGCGCGGCGCAGTCCGCGCCCGCGCCGTGCAGCAGGACCACCGCGGGTTGCGGTTGGCTCACTCCCTGGCCAGCGTTCGAAGCCAGCGCTCAAAGTCCGGAAAGGATACCGCAGCGCACTCCGCGCCCTCCACGGCCACCCCTTCCTCCGACAGAAGTCCGGCCACCGCGAAGGCCATAGCGATCCGGTGATCGCCCACAGAGTCCACGGTGCCCCCGCGGATGCGACCTCCATAGACCACCAAGCCGTCCGGAAGTTCTTCCGCCAGCACGCCGACCGCCCGCAGGGCGCGGACCACGGTGCGGATCCGGTCCGACTCCTTCACCCGCAACTCCGCGGCGTCCCGCACCACCGTGACTCCCTCCGCGGCCGCGGCGGCCACCGCCAGGGCCGGGACCTCGTCGATCAGCCGCGGTAGCCTCTGCCCATCGACCTCCACCCCGCGCAGACGACGGCCTCGCACCACCAGGGCCCCTACAGGTTCTCCGGCCACCTCCTTTACGTGGTCCAGCTCTACGTCCGCGCCCATCTCCCGCAAAACGTCGAGCAGGCCCGTGCGGGTGGGGTTCAGGCCCACCTCTTCCACCACGAGCTCGGCGCCGGGCTGGGCCGCTGCCGCAGCCACGAAGAACGCTGCGGACGAGAAGTCGCCCGGCACGACGAGCTCCACCGGCGCGGGCCGCGCGGGCCCCGCGACCTCCACCTCCACAGGCCCCCCGCCCAGGGGCCTTGTCCGCACGTCGACCCCCATGGCCCGCAACATGCGCTCGGTGTGATCGCGGCTCGCGTGCGGCTCCACCACCGTGGTGGCGCCCTGCGCGTACAGGCCTGCCAGCAGGATTGCGCTTTTCACCTGGGCGCTCGCAACCGGGAGTTCGTACCGGACCGCTCGCAGGTGCCCTCCCCGCACCCGCACCGGCGGGAACCGACCCTCGCGCGCCTGTACCTCGGCCCCCATCCGGCGCAACGGCTCCGCCACCCGGTCCATGGGGCGGCGCCGCAGAGATGGGTCGCCGTCCAGGACTACCTCCAGGGGTTGCCCGCTCACCAGTCCGCACAGCAGCCTCAAGGTGGTACCCGAGTTGCCGGCGTCCAGCACGCCTTCCGGCGCCCGCCACGCCGTCCTCCCGTGCACCCGCACGGTGTTGCCCCAGACGTCCACGGGAACACCCAGGGCGCGAACGCACGCCACGGTGCTGTCGGTGTCCTGCGCGCGCAGGAAGTTGCGCGCCACCGTGATACCCTTGCTCAAGGCACCCAGCAGCACCGCGCGGTGGCTGATGGACTTATCCCCGGGTGGCCGGAAGTGGCCCTGGAGGCGTCCTGGGGGCACCCGCAGGAGGGGCATGCTACTGGGCGCTCAGCAGGTCGGGGCGCAGGCGCTCCGCTTCGCCCAGGTACACGTGCACCACCTCCTCCTGGGTGAGGGTGGTGTTGATCAACATCAGGACCCGCAGTACGCGGGGCATCGCGCCGGGGACTCCGATCTCCTGCGCGCACAACAGCGGAACTCGATCCCAGCCCAGAGCGCGCGCAGCCTCCGCCGGGAAGGTGGCGTTCAAGTCAGGGGTGCACGTGAACACCACCGCGGCCACCTCCTCCGGCGCTACGCCGTTGGCCCGCACCATCGCGGTGAGCAGGCGGCGGGCGCCGTCCAGGATGGCCTCTGGGGTGTTGGCCTCGACCTGCACCGCGCCCCGGATGCCACGTACCTTCACGGCGACGCTCCTCGGGCCAAGTGAACCGCGGCCTCAAGCCCAAGCACGTAGCTGTAGGGACCGAATCCCAACACCTGACCCCGCACCACGGGGGCCAGCACCATCCTCCGGCGAAAGGGCTCGCGGGCGTGCACGTTGGAGAGGTGCACCTCCACCACCGGAATGCGGATGGCCGCGATGGCGTCCCGAAGAGCCACAGAGGTGTGGGTGAAGGCGCCGGGGTTCAGCACCACCGCCTGGCAATCCAGCCGTGCCCGGTGCAGCTCGTCGATCAGCACGCCCTCGTGGTTAGACTGCACGAACCGCACCTCCACGCCCAGGCGACGCGCGTGCTGGCGCACCATGGCTTCCACGTCTGCGAGGGTATGGGGGCCGTACACCTCCACCTCCCGCTCGCCCAGGAGGTTGAGGTTCGGGCCGGAGAGCACGAGTACCCTCACCCAGTCGCCCCCAGCTCCTTGAGCACCGCCGCGACCACCTCCTCAGAGACCTCCACACCCGTGCGCCCTCGACCCAGGTCCTCCACCAGCGAGAAGCGCAGCCGGCCCGCCCGCGTCTTCTTGTCCAGCCGCATGAACTCCACGAGGCTTTGTGCCGGCACAGCGGGAAGCCGGGTCGGAAGCCCCGCCCGCTCCAGCAGGGAACGCAACACCCGCGGTACCGCTGGATCGGTCAGGCCGAGCCTTTGCCCCAGCTCGGCCTCTGCCACCAACCCCACCGCCACCGCCTCCCCGTGGAGGTACAGCCGGTAGCCCGTGGCGGCCTCGAGCGCGTGGGCTACGGTGTGCCCGAAGTTCAGCACTTCCCGCGCTCCCCCTTCCTCCCGCTCGTCCTGGCGGACTACTTCCGCCTTCACGGCCACGTTGCGAGCGACCAGCTCACTGAGCCGGTCGGCCCGCCGGCGCAGCAACGCCGCAAGCTCCCGATCGGTCCACTCCAGCAACTCTGCGTCCCGCACGGCTCCGTGCTTCACGCACTCCGCAAGGCCCGCGCGCAGCTCACGGGCGGGCAGGGTGCGCAGCGTC
>JBEQAH010000254.1:0-3066 GCA_041640435.1 bacterium
AGGAGGGGCTCCCGGAGGGAACCCTGCGGCTCACCTTCGAAGGGGCCGCGGGCCAGAGCTTCGGTGCCTTCTGCGTGCCCGGCATGCACCTGCGCCTTGTGGGAGAGGCCAACGACTACGTGGGCAAGGGGATGTCCGGCGGCGAGATCGTGGTGGTGCCACCCCCTCCTCTCCACCGGGAAAGCTGGCGGCACGTGATCGTCGGCAACACGGTCCTGTACGGTGCCACAGGTGGTGTCCTGTTCGCGGCGGGCCGAGCCGGTGAGCGGTTCGCGGTGCGGAACAGCGGCGCCGTGGCGGTGGTGGAGGGTGCGGGGGACCACTGTTGCGAGTACATGACCGGCGGTGTGGTGGTGGTCCTGGGGCCCGTGGGGAGGAACTTCGGTGCGGGGATGACCGGAGGCCGTGCCTACGTGCTCGACGAAGCGGGTGTGCTGGACCGCCAGGTCAACCGTGAGTCGGTGGAGACCGGCCCCCTCACCGAGCAGGAGGCGGAAGAGCTGCGTGACCTCCTGGTGCGCTACCACGAGGCCACCGGAAGCCACCGCGCGTACTCTCTGCTCAGGCGCTGGCGGCTGGTCGCCCTGCAATTCCGCGCGGTGCGTCCGCGGTCCGCCGTGGAGGCGATGGTGCCCGGAGCCGTGCGCCCCGTGCCCACGGCCCGGCCCGCACGTTGACACGGCCCCGGGGAGGTCGCTTACCCTACGGTCGCAGAGCACTTTGCCGGACGCCGGGTGTTGCACCGGCGTCGCCGGTTCCGTGAGGCCCTGACGCCCCCTCGCGGGGCGTCGTTTGTTTTCGCACCAGGGGTGGGGGGAGCCGTGAGCCTGCGCGTGGTGGTGGCGGAGGACGAAGCGCTGGTCCGCATGGGCGTGCGGGCTGTGCTGGAAGAGGCGGGCTACCGGGTAGTCGGAGAAGCCGCGGACGGCGAGCAATGCCTGGAACAGGTCCGCCTCCACGACCCAGATCTCGTGATCCTGGACGTCCGCATGCCACCCCCGGACGGCATCGAGGTGGCACGCCGCCTGCGAGACACCTCTCCCCGTCCCGTGGTTTTCCTCACCGCTTTCGGAGACCGGGATCTCCTGACGGCCGCGGCTGCCGCCGGCGCTTTCGGGTACGTGGTCAAGCCGGTAGTGGGGGCGGAGCTCCTTGCGGCCCTGGAGCTGGCGTGGGCCCGGTGGCGGGAGCTCACGGAGGCCCGGGAGGCGCTGGAGACCCGAAAGCTCGTGGAACGGGCAAAGGGGGTTCTCATGCGCAGGCTCGGGCTGGGAGACGAGGAGGCGTACCGGTTGCTCCAGCGCCGCAGCCGCCATTCGCGGCGGCCCATGCGGGACGTGGCGCGGGAGGTCCTCGCGTACGACGAGGTGGTCTCCCGGCGGCCCTCGCAAGAACCCAAGCGTCGCTGACCTGTTCCCCTTCGAGGTCCTCCGCATGTTGACAACCTCGAGGAGGCCTGCTATAAGGTCGGCAAGCGGTCGGTGACCGCGGGGCCGGGACGCCCGAAGGGGGTGTCCCGGTTCGTCTTTTGAGCCACATCGGGCCAGGACGCCCTCCGGGGCGTCCTTTGCCTTTTGGGGAGGATGAGGATGCGTGGAGCTTTTGCTCTGGCGGCGGCCGTGGCGCTTGCCCTCGCGTGCACCGCCGCGGCATGGGCCGCGGACCCCACGGGCCCTGGCACCCTGAAGGCCAACCCCCACGCGCCGGTGAACTTCGCGTGGACCCTGATCTCCGCCTTCCTCGTGTTCTTCATGCAGGCGGGATTCGCCCTGCTGGGCGCGGGCCTGATCCGGTCGAAGAACACGGTGAACTACTTCACCAAGAGCTACATGGACTTCAGCATCGCCGCGCTGAGCTACTGGGCCTTCGGATTCGCCCTCATGTTCGGCGGCAGCCAGCTGGCCAGCGGGCTGGAGCACGGGAGCCCGTGGGTCGGCCTGTCGGGGTTCTTCCTCAGCGGAAGCGCCTACGACGTGACCACGGCCCTGTACTGGTTCTTCCAGATGGTGTTCGCGGCCACCGCGGCCACCATCGTGGCCGGTGCCATGGCCGAGCGCACCAAGATCCAAGCGTACCTGGCCTACAGCTTCCTCGTCAGCGCCCTCATCTACCCCATCTACGGTCACTGGGTGTGGGGTGGAGGGTGGCTTGCCACCTTGCCGTTCGGGGTGGGCGCGCGCGACTTCGCGGGGTCCGGGGTGGTGCACGCCGTGGGCGGCCTGCTGGCCCTTGTGGGTGCAGCCATGGTGGGACCCCGCATGGGGAAGTTCAACCCCGACGGGACCGCCAACACGTTGCCCGGCCACAACATGGCCTACGTGGTCACCGGCACCTTCATCCTGTTCTTCGGGTGGTTCGGGTTCAACACCGGCAGTACGCTCGCGGCCACCGACCTGCGCATCTCCGTCATCGCAGTCAACACCTTCCTGGCGGGGGCCGCAGGCGGCGTGGTGGCCCTGTACGCGTCCCTGGCCCGCACCGGCAAGGCGGACATCGCCCTGGCGTGCAATGGCGCCCTGGCGGGCCTCGTCGGGATCACGGCGCCGTGTGCGTACGTGCCCACGTGGGCCGCGGTGGTGATCGGCGGCGTGGCCGCCTTGATCATGATGTGGAGCCTGGGCTTCGTGGAGCGCACCCTCAAGGTGGACGACCCGGTGGGTGCGGTGTCCGTGCACGCCGCGGGTGGGCTGTGGGGCCTGCTGGCTGTAGGGATCTTCGCGGACGGGACCTACGGGGACGTGCGAGGGCTCCTCGTGGGCGAGGTGGGCCAGCTGATCGCTCAGCTCATCAGCGTGGCGACGGTCACGGTCTGGACTCTCGGAACAGGCTACGTCCTGTTCGCCCTCATCCGGTCCACCCTCGGCCTGCGGGCGTCCCCAGAAGAGGAGCTGCAGGGGCTGGACATCCCCGAGCACGGGGTCGCCGCCTATGCGCTGGATGCCTCTCCGGCGGCCGCCGGGTCCTAAAGTTCGCGGAGGACATTTCGCAGCGGAAGGAGGTGGTGCACCGTGGAAGCGTGGGTCGCCCTGGGCTCGTTCGTCCTCCTGTTCTGCGCGTGGGTGGTGC
>JBEQAH010000255.1:0-3064 GCA_041640435.1 bacterium
TGAGGGGCGAGCGGGTGGTCTGCGGCACGGGGGAGGTGATGGCCAGCTTGGCGCCCACCAGGGCGTTGAGCAGGGTAGACTTCCCGCTGTTCGGGGGTCCGATGAGGGCAACGAACCCGGAACGGTGAGCCAAAGGGCTACTTGTAATCCTGCGGCCGGAGGAAGGCGCGGGGCAGCAGGTCGGTGAAGGCGTAAACGCGGAAGCCGCGGGCCCGGGGCACCACCACGAACGCGGTCCCGAACTCCGCCATCACCTGCCGGCAGGCCCCGCACGGCGTGAGTTCTTTGCCCTCGGGGCCAACCACCGCCACCGCCACCACCCGGCGCACCCCTTCCGAGATCGCCTTGTGGATGGCCACGCGCTCCGCGCAGTGGGATAGACCGTACGAACCGCACTCCACGTTGCAGCCGGTGAACACGCGGCCGTCGTCCGCCAAAACCGCCGCGCCCACCCGGAAGCGGGAATAGGGGGCGTACGCGCGCCCGCGGGCCCGCTGAGCCGCGCGCAGGAGGTCCCGGGCGGTGGCGCGGTCCAGGCCCGTCATGCGCTGGAGGCCGCTTCTGGGGTCCCTGCTCCCTGCGGTGCCAGCTTCTCCACCCGCAGGCGGGCGATGCGCTGTCCCTCCAGTTCCTCTACCCGGATCACCACGCCGTCGTGGGTCACCTGCTCACCGAGTTCCGGCACGTGCCCCACGCGGCTGTACACGAACCCACCCAGGGTGTCCACCTCGCCCACGGGCAAGTCCAGCCCGAGCCGCTCGTTCACCTCTTCCAGGTGGGTGCGGGCATCCACCAGGGCGGTGCGCTCGTCCAGGATCACGATGGGCTCCCGTTCCTCCACGTCGTACTCGTCTCGGATCTCGCCCACGATCTCCTCCAGCACGTCTTCGATGGTCACCAGCCCCGCGGTCCCCCCGTACTCGTCCACCACGATGGCCAGGTGGACCTTCCTCTGGCGCATCTCCTGGAACAGCTCGTCCACCTTTTTCGTCTCGGGCACGTAGTAGGCCGGCCGCATGACCTCCGCCGCCGTGACCTCCAGGCGGCCGTCCCGCAGGTAGCGGAACAGGTCCTTCACGTACACCACACCCACGATGTGGTCGATGGTCTCGCGGTACACGGGGATCCGGGAGTGGCCTTCCTCCAGCACCAGGTCCACGATCTCCGGCAGGCGCGCCTCATCCCGGATGGCCCGGATGTCCACCCGAGGGACCATGATCTCCCGCACCAGCGTTTCGCGGAACTCGAAAATGCTGTGGATCATCTCCCGCTCGCCCTCTTCCAGCGAGCCGTTCGCCTCGCCGATGCGCACGAGCAGAGGGAGCTCCTCGTCCGGGGCGAGTGCCCGGTCCCAGGGAACCCGCAAGCCGAACGGCCAGCCCACCGCGCCTGCTAGGGCGCCGACGGCCGCGGTCACAGGCTGTAGCACCCAGGACGTCACCCGTGCGGGGAGGGCACACCACAGGGCCGCGGCGTCGCCTGCCCGCGCGGCCACCGCCCGCGGCAACACCCGGGCCAGGACGAGCAGGGCCGCCCCTGTCAGCGCCCACGCCAGCCAGTCGCCCCACCTCACGAAGCGGCTGAGGAGAAAACCCGCCAGCGCCACGCCCGCGCCGACGTCGCACAGCAGCCCGCCGGCCCGCAGCGCGCTGGTCACTTGGGAGGGCCGTTCGAGGAGCTCCAGGGCCACGCTGGCCCGCAGGCGCCCCTGCTCAGCCAGCTGCCGCAGCCGCTGCCGGTTCGCACGCAGCAAAGCGGCCTCGGCGAGAGTGAAGAAGGCGGACAACCCGACCAGGACGGCGAAGACCACCAGCCGTCCTAGGCTACTGCCCGAGTCTTCCACCGAAAACGTTCCTCCTGGTGCCCACGGCCTGGTGGTGGGCTCCGGGGCGTTGTTGCGGGCTCATTTTAGCATGGTGCGCGAAGTGCGCTCAACGACGCGCCGTGGGCGCCCCTCGGTCCGCCACGCCGCGGCGCCCGCCATGGCCAGGGCCGCCAGTGTCACCGCCGTGGGCGCAACCCACTCCGCCCGAACTCCGATCCGCCGGAGCAAGGGCGGCCCCAGCACCAGGACGCCCACCAGCGCGGCGATGGCCGCGGCCGCCACCACCGCGGCGGCGGCGGCGTCTTTCACCCGCCGGGCCGCCTCGGACGGCCAGGGCAAGATCGCGTCCACAAGCCACTCCACCGATGTGTTGGCCAGCTCGCAGGCGAGCACGAGCCCGCACGCGAGGGCGAGGAGCGCGAGCTCTGCGGCAGGGATCCGCAGGGCGAGCCCGGCCAGCAACACCCCAGAGCCCATCGCGCACTGCACGCGCAGGTTGCGTTGCGTCCTGAGCGCCTCGAGAAGCCCGCTGCCCGCGGCGCGGAAAGCCTCGCGGAGGGTTCGGTTCATGTAGAGCCCGGGCGAGGCGGGCGGGGAAACCGCATCCGGCTCAGGATCCGATCCTGGGCGGCCCGCATCGCCCGCTCACCGGCGCGCGTCTCGTCGTCGTAGCCCAACAGGTGCAGGGTCCCGTGCGCCACGAGCAACGCCACCTCTTGCTCCACCGGGTGGCCGGCCCGGCGGGCCTGCTGCAAGGCACGCTCCACGGAGACTACCACGTCTCCGAGCACGGGCACCGGCCCCGAGCCATCCTGGGGAAAGGCCAGCACGTCCGTGGGGCGGTTCTTGCCCCGGTAGGTGCGGTTCAGCGCTTGCATGGTGGCGTCGTCCGCCAGCAGCACGCTCACTTCCACGGGGCCGGGGACACCCTCCTGCTGCAGCGCCACCTTCACCGCCCGGCGGGCCCGCTCCCGCAGCCTACGGGCCTGCGCGGGGGGGATGCCGCGGAACCGGCAGCGCACCCACACGGCGCTCCCTCCGGCGACGGTGCGCCTCAAAGCTCACCTCCGGGTACTCCACCCGCGGGTGGAACATGGACACCAGCAGGCGCGTGAACGCGTCCTCGATCCGCTGCAGGTCGCGGAAGGTGAGGTCGCACTCGTCCAGCTGGCCGTCCTCCAACCGCTCGCGGACGATCCGCCGCACGAGCTCGCGGATCCGCTCGGGGGTGGGGTTCTG
>JBEQAH010000256.1:0-3046 GCA_041640435.1 bacterium
CAGCCGGTCGAGGTCCGGGCACCGCGATACGGGCACGTGTGACACGTGGTAGGCGACCGGGTGACCTGCCACCAGCCGCAGGCGGCGGACCCGGTAGACGGGTTCCCGGGGCGGTAGGCGCAGGGCCGCCCGGACCGCTTCTTGGGGTTGCTCCCGTCGGACGCTGAGCAGCTGGTTCTGCACCTCCACCCCGTGGGCGCGCATCTCTTCGGTAAAGGACAGCACCGTCCAAAACCGGCGAAGTGCCTTGGGCTTGCTGGCAAACGTGCCCAGCCCGTGGCGGCGCTGCACCAGCCCCTCCGTGGCCAGCGCCGCCACCGCGGCCCGGGCGGTCATGCGGCTGCATCCGAACTGCCGCGCGAGCTCCAGCTCCGACGGGAGCCGTGCGCCCTCCGATATCTCCCCGCGTTGGATCCGCCGCGCCAACGCGCTCCGGATGGCCAGGTACTTGGGGCCCCTGCTGTCTAGACGTCTAATCACTAGCCAAACGATAGGTCGAGCTGCGCGACTACGTCAAGGGACTCCCTTGGTCAAGTTGGCCGCGGTGCAGCCCGCCACACTTGCCCACCGGGGAATGCCTCGGTGTGCTGGCGGGCGTCAGCCCTTCCGGCGCTTCTAGCGGTTGTGGGAACGGCTGAAAGCCTTGTCCTGCCTGGACTGGTCGGGGCGGCCGGACTTGAACCGGCGACCTTCGGCTCCCAAAGCCGACGCGCTCCCGCTGCGCCACGCCCCGCGCCTTCACTGTAGGAAGACCTCCTTTGAGCGTCAACGGCCAGGAGTCCAGTCCCACCTCCCCGAAGATCCGCTTGAGCTGGTGAGGAGGGCCACATGGGTAGCGAGTTCCAGCGAACGGTGGGCGAACTCCTCGACGCCCTGTTCGACTTCTACCCCACGTGGGCAGCGCGGCTTGGACTCCATGAGTACGACGGCCGCCCCGGCGACTTTTCCCAGGAATCCCTGGACCGGCGGCTGCGCGAGCTGAGCGGGTTCCATCGCGCCCTGCAAGCGCAACCGGAGGAACACCTCAGCCCCCAGGAGCGGCTGGACCGGGAGGTGCTGCTGGCGGCTTTGGAACGCGAGCGGTTCGAGCTCGCGGACCTCAGGTCGTTCCACCGCAACCCCATGGCCTACGCTGACGCCGTGGATGTTACGCTCTACGTGAAGCGCAACTACGCCCCGCCCCAGGAGCGGGCCCGGCGGCTGGCCGACCACCTGCGGGCTGTCCCCTCCGTGCTTGCCGCCGCGCGCCGGAACCTCGATGGGACCTGCCCCCGCGTGTTTGTGACCACGGCGCTGGAGATGTTCGAGGGGACGCTGGGTTTCCTGCGGGAAGACCTGCCGCGTCTGGTCCGCGGGTGGCCGCTGGGAGACGGCGCCCTGGCTTCGGCCCTCGAGGGCGCGACGCGTTCGCTAGAAGCCTTCTGCGAGTTCCTGCGAGAGGAGCTGCTGCCCCGGGCCTCCGGGGAGTTCGCTCTGGGACCGGAGCGCTACCGTGGGCTCTTGTGGTGTGGGGAACGGATCCAGGTGGACCTGCGGGAGCTGCGCCGGATCGCGGACGAGGAAATCGTGCGGCTGCGCGAGGCCCTGGTGGAGGCAGCGGCCCAGGTGGACCCGGGACTCTCCACCCGGGAGGTCGTCCGGCGACTCTCCGCGGAGCACCCTTCGGAAGCCGAGCTCGTGCCGTGCGTGCGCCAAATCCTGGAAGAGCTGCGGGATTTTCTGCGGCGCCACCCGGTCGTCACGGTCCCGGAACCGGCCGACTGCCTGGTGGAGCCCACCCCGCCCTTTTTGCGATGGGCGTTCGCTCTCATGGACACGGCGGGCCCCTTCGAGGACCCCTCCGTGGAGTCGTACTACTACGTCACCCTTCCGGAACCCGGGTGGTCTCCGGAGGAGAAGGAGGCTTGGCTTTCGCGCTTCGACGTCCACACGTTGAGGATCACGAGCGTGCACGAGGCCTACCCTGGCCATCACGTGCACTTCCTGCGGCTGCGAGAAGCCCCCTCCCGGGTGGCCAAGGTGTTCACCTCGTACGCGTTCGTGGAGGGCTGGGCCCACTACTGCGAGGAGATGATGCTGGAGTGCGGCTACGGGGAAGGTGACCCGCGGCTCCGCATCGCGCAGCTGGTAGACTCCCTCACCCGTGCGGTGCGGTTCCGCGCTTCCCTGGGCCTGCACACGGAGGGGTGGAGCGTGGAAGAAGCCGCCCGCAGGTTTGTGGAGGACGCCGCTCTGGAGCCGCTGCCGGCCCGTAAGGAAGCGGAACGGGGTACCTTCGACCCGGGTTACCTGTACTACACCCTGGGGAAGAGGATGCTGCAGAAGCTCAGGCGAGACTGCGAGGGGCGCTGGCGCCCCTTCTCACTGCGGGCTTTCCACGACCGGCTGCTGGACCTGGGCGCTCCGCCCCTGGTCCTGGCGCGCCGGGCACTCATCGGCGAGGACGCAGACCCCCTGTAGCCCCTCAGCTCGAGTTGCCCGCCGGCTCCGACCCACCCTGCTGCGCGCGGCGTGCCGCGGCCTTGGCCTTTGCCTCCTCGATGAGGCGCTGCCGCTCCGCGGCCTTGGCGTCTGAGGTCTGTGCGGCCGCAGGCTCCGGGGTGGGGCTCCCCTCGGGCTCGGCCGCCTTTGTTTCGGCGCGGGGGGTGGCCTTCGCCTCCTTGGCCAGCTCCGTGGTTCGCTGCATGGCCGTCTGGTCGCCGAGCCATTCCAACCGCATGAACGCTTCCAGCCGGCGCTGCGCCTCGGCTAGAGAAGCCTCCTTCCCGGCCCGCGCCTCCTCCGCCAACGTGCGGTCCAGCCGGTAGCTCACAAGGCGCTTACCGTCGGTGAGGTGCACCAGCGGGTGGCCCTTGGAGTCCTCGTACACCAGGATGCGGGCCTCGATGCCAAGGCGCCGGGAGATGGCCGCCACCTGGTCGTACACCCACTGCAGCTGCGGGGGCAGCGCCCGGTTCGCACCCGGGTCCAGGGTCGCGGCCACGGTGCGGTCCGCCAGCGGGTTGTCAAACCTCGGCTTGGGTTTGGCCCGGCGCTGCGCCTTCCG
>JBEQAH010000257.1:0-3045 GCA_041640435.1 bacterium
CCTGCGGCACACGAAGGCCGGCAAGGCCTTGCGGGCCACGGCTCAGGAGCCGGAGGCGGCGCGGCTGGTGGGGATCGATAGCTCCCGGGTGGGGCTGCTCGCCTTTGCGCTGGCCGGCGCCCTCGCGGGGGCCGCGGGTGCGCTCATGGCTCCCATCCGAGCCTTCGACCCGCATCTGGGCGCCGTGGTCATCCTGAAGTCCTTCGCCATCGTGATCTTCGGCGGAATGGGGAGCCTGCCCGGAGCCGTGGTGGGAGCGCTGGTCGTCGGCTTGGCGGAAACGTTCACCGCCGCCTACGTCCGGGCTGAGTTCGCGGACCTGGTGGCCTTCGTGCTGATGGTGCTCGTGCTGTTCGCCCGGCCGCAGGGGCTGCTCGGGCGCGCGCCGGCCTGAGGGAGGAGTCGGTGGAAGGGAGGCGCACGCTTCACCGGGCCGCAGGGCCGCTCCTGCTGGTGACTGTGGGTGTGGCCCCTCTGTTGCTGCACAACCCCGCCCACCAGGACCTGCTCGTGGTCACAGGGATCCACGTGATCTTGGTGGCCAGCCTGGACCTGTTGATCGGCCAGAGCGGGCTCATCTCCCTGGGGCACGCGGGTTTCTGGGGTGTTGGCGCCTACACCTCTGCACTCCTCGTAATGCGGGCGGGCGTCCCCTTCCCCCTGGCCGCCCTGGCCGCAGCAGCAGCGGCGACGGCCGCGGGTCTTGTCATCGGGTATCCCTCCCTGCGGCTCCGCGGCCACTACTTCGTTCTGGTCACGTTTATCTTCGGGATCATATTGACCCTGCTCCTGACCAGCCTGGTGGAAGTGACTCGCGGCCCCATGGGCCTGCCCGGAATCCCGTTCGCTACCCTGCCCTGGTTCGGAGGTCCCGTGGTACTGAACACCTTCCGGTCCAAGACCGGGTACTACTACCTGGTGCTGGCCTGCGCCTTGTTCACACTCTGGCTGCGGGCGCGGATCGCACGGTCGCGGATGGGTCGGGCCCTGGTCGCGGTCCGTGAGGACGAGGACCTGGGACAGACCCTGGGGATTGACACGCATCGGTACAAGGTGGGGGTGTTCGCCCTCAGCACCGCCCTGGCGGGACTCGCGGGCTCCCTGTACGCGCACTACACGACCTTCCTCGCTCCGGAGGTGTTCAATTTCGTGGCGTCGTTCGACCTGTTCGTCATGAACCTCGTGGGCGGGGTGGGTACGCCCGCGGGCCCAGTGGTGGGACCCGTGCTGCTCACCGTGGTTCGGGACACCCTCCGGGCGGTGCACCCGGTGCTGGCGGCCATTCTGTTTGGCGTGTTCCTCATCGCCACCATCGCGTTCCTACCCGAGGGGCTCGTGGGCGGGTGGCGGCGTCTCGTGGGACAAGGAGAGCGGCGGTGACCTCACATCCCCTGCTGGCCGTGGAGTCCCTCACCCGCTGGTTCGGCGGGTTCCGGGCCGTCTCCGCGCTTAGCTTCCACGTGGACCCGGGAGAGATCGTAGGGCTGGTGGGGCCGAACGGAGCGGGGAAGACCACCACGTTCAACCTGATCACCGGATTCCTGCGTCCCCACGCGGGCCGCGTGTTCTTCCGCGGAGAGGACGTGACGGGGTCCCCGCCTTATGAGCTGGCGCGCCGGGGGCTGGTTCGGACGTTCCAGCAGACGAAGGTGTTCGGCCGGCTGACCGTGGAGGAAAACATCCGTCTGGGTCTCCACCAGCACGAGCCCGGTGGCCTCTGGCGGACTCTGTTCGGGATGAGCCCTCGCGAGCAATCAGCCCTGGAGAGGCGCGCGAGGGAGGTCCTGGAGTTCACCCGCCTCTGGGACCGACGGGACCGGCGCGCGGACGAACTTCCTTACGGGGACCAGCGGGTACTGGGGATCGCGGTGGCGCTGGCGGTGGGCCCCGTGCTGCTGTTGCTCGACGAGCCCCTGGCGGGGATGAACCCCGCGGAGGCGGAGACCACCATGACCCTCGTGCGGGCCATCCGAGAGCAAGGCGTGACGGTGCTGCTCATCGACCACCACATGGAGACGCTCATGCGGCACTGCGACCGGCTTGTGGTGTTGCATCACGGGGAGAAGCTGGCGGAGGGGCCACCGGCCGCGGTGCGGGACCACCCGGACGTCGTCCGGATCTACCTGGGCGAAGAGGCGGCGCTCTAGCGTGGACGCGCGCACACTCCCCCAGAGGACGGCAGTCGTGGGCGCCGAGGACGACTTCCTGGAGCTGCACGACGTCACCGTGTACTACGGGCGCGTGCGGGCCCTGCAGGGAGTCCGCCTGCAGGTACGGCCGGGGGAGATCGTGACCTTGCTCGGCGGGAACGGCGCTGGGAAGTCCACCACACTGCGCGCCATCTCCGGGCTCGTGCGACCTCAGGCGGGGTCCATCAACTTCCGCGGCCACGAGCTGGCGAGACTCGATCCCGCGGCCGTGGTCCGGCTCGGCATCGCCCACTGTCCGGAGGGCCGCAAGCTGTTTCCGGACATGACCGTCCAAGAGAACCTGGAGTTGGGGGCGTACACCCGGGCGGGGAGCCTGAAGGACGACCTGGACCGGGTGTTCGCCCTCTTTCCCGCCCTTGCGGCCCGTCGACGGCAGCCCGCGGGCAGCCTGTCCGGCGGCGAGCAGCAGATGGTAGCCATCGGGCGCGCACTTATGTCCAGGCCCACGCTGCTCCTGCTGGACGAGCCCACCATGGGGCTCGCGCCCGCGGTGGTGCGGGACGTGGCGAAGGCCATCCAGCGGCTCCGCGAGGAAGGCGTCACGGTTTTGCTGGTGGAGCAGAACGTGCAGGTGGCCCTCCGGTTGGCGGACCGGGGCTACGTGCTGGAGAACGGCCGGTTGGTGGCAGAGGGCGCGGCCGCGGACCTCCAGCGGGACGACCGGGTCCGCCGCGCGTACCTGGGGGCGTAGCGCCAGGGCCGGCGCTGGGTTCCCGCGCGTCTGCTGGGCGTAGCGTTACCCGAGGTCGGCGCCGAGCGCGCCCACAGGTCCGGGGGCGGAGCGGAAGTAAGGGCCAGCGGTCTGGGGGTCGGTGGAGGGGGCCACCGATACCGG
>JBEQAH010000258.1:0-1319 GCA_041640435.1 bacterium
CCAGATCCGGTGGATTGATGATGGTGTGGCTCACCGCGCGCCTGTGGGCTGGGGCCGCACCGCTTCCGGCAGCCGGTACCTCTGGACCTTACCGGTGGTGGTCCGGGGCAGCTCGGAGACGAACTCCACCCGGCGGGGGCACTTGTACGAGGGTAGCCGCTGGCGGGCGAAGCCCTTGAGCTCCTCTTCCAAGGCCCGGCTGGGCCGGACGCTTTCCCGCAGCACCACGAAGGCCACGGGCTTTTCCAACCCCGCCTCGTCCGGGACGCCCACTTCGCCCGTTCGCGCCGCCCGCCCGTCCTCGGTCACCAAGCGAGCCTCGAACCCTTCCAGGATCTTGTCGCTGGAGCCCGGGCGCAGGCAGCCCGGGCGGTTGGAAAGGTAAATGGCGCCCACCTCTGTGGATCCCACTCCGTCCAGGATGGCTAGGCCGAAGCGCTCGTCGTGAATCCCTTCGCTCGGCCCGAAGACTACGCTTACTACCTCAACCACAGCCGCGCGAAGGTCCTGGTGGTCCACCACCGTCAGCTGGAGAAAGAAGCCCGCGCGGTGGCGGCCGCCCCGGTCCGCCCGGGCCTCCACCTGGCGGTCCAGCAGGTGGGTCGCTAGGTTGAAGCAGCCCTCCACAGCCCCTATGGCAGCGGCCGTTGACCGTACAGTCAATGCGGTGGTCGCATCAGATGGTCCCTTCGAATGGACCACTCGCCCACCGGTGCGTCTTGACCAACCGGTCAACAGCCGCTAGGATTTGCTCAACGGCTTCGCGGGGGGTGACTGATGGCAACCACCGAGCAGGCCCTGCTCCAGCGTATCCGGGAAGGCAAGTTGGTGGAGGGGCCCGAGCACGCGACGGAGCGCTACGTGGAGGGCCTCAAACGCACCCTGGTGGTCTCTGCGGACACCGAGCTCATCAGCGCGCCCGCATACCTGCGGGCGGCCCGGCACGCACCCAGCCTGAACGCGTACGTGTCCGCGCTCGGGATTATCCAAGACGAATTGGGACACGCCCACATCGCCTACCGCCTGCTGGAGGACCTGGGGGTGGACACCGAGGCCCTGGTGTACGAGCGGGACCCCAAGGACTTCAAGTACCCCTACGCCTTCGACGTGCCGCTCGACACGTGGACCGAACTCGTGGTGGCCAACGCCTTCTACGACCGGGCAGGCTTCGTGCTCCTGGGAGACGTGTTCCGCAACACCAGCTACGGGCCGTGGAAGCGAGCGCTGGTGAAGGTGGACCGCGAGGAGAACTTCCACCTGCGCCACGGGGAGCGGTGGATGGAGATCCTCGCCTCCGATCCTTCCACCAGGGCGGAGCT
>JBEQAH010000258.1:1329-3039 GCA_041640435.1 bacterium
CAGCAGGCGGTGGACTGGATGTTCGTGATGACCCTGGAGTGGTTCGGCCTGCCCGACCACCTCAAGCGCCACACCGAGCAGATCGAGTACGGGCTCAAGGGGTCCACCAACGACCAGCTGCGCCAGCAGTGGATGTCCACCGCAGTTCCCCTGTGCGAGCGGCTGGGGCTGCGGGTCCCCGCGCACTTCGACGCGGACCGCGGCGAGTACGTGATCGACTGCCCCTTCCCCGCAGACTTTGACGAGGCGAACAAGCGCTGGCGGTTCGAACAGGGGCCCGTCCCCTGGGACGAGGTGCTGGCCCGCTGGCGGCGCCGCGGCCCGGCCAACGAGGAGTTCGTTGCCCAGCTGCAGCGGGGCTACCGGGAGCTTGCGGCCGCGGTGGCTTGAGGGGGGTCCCGGTGCTGACGGCAGAGCAGGTCTACGAGGTGCTGCGGGGCGTGCTGGACCCCGAGTTCCCGGTGAGCGTGGTGGATCTGGGCCTGGTCCGGGGCGTCCAGGTGGAGGGTCCGGTGGTGCGGGTGCGGCTCACCCTCACCTCCCTGGGATGTCCGTGCGTGGAGATCCTCCAGGAGGACGTCCGGCGGGCAGTCCTGGGCCTCGAGGGCGTGGAGGAGGTGGTGGTGGAGCAGGTGTTCGAGCCGTGGTCCAGGGCGGACATCACGCCGGAAGGGCTGCGCCGGCTGCGAGAGGTCGGGGTGGTCTAGTGCGACAGGCGGAGGTCGCGCTGTACGAGGTGTTCGCCCGCCACGGCACCGAGCCGGCGCGGCACGTGGGATCGGTGCGGGCCACAAGCCCCGAAGAGGCCGGCGTGTTCGCGTACACGCTGTACGATGAGCGGGGCTGGTCGGAGCTGTTCGTGGTCCGCAGGGACCGCCTGGTGCGGGTGGTGAGCCCGAGCTGATGTCCACCTACCTTGTGTTCGGTCGCAGGAGCTACCCGGAGCCGTTGGAGCAGCAGGGGACGGTGGAAGCTCCGGATGCAGGCTCCGCGCGCGGCTTCGCGCTGGCGCAGTTCCCGGGTCCGTGGGTGGAGCTGGTGTTGATCCCCGTGCGGGACGTGTACTGGGTGCTCGGGCCGGGTGTTGGGTCGGAGGCGGGGCGTGTGGAAAGCGGCGTGGGCTGAGCGAGGACCTGCAGGCGCGGCTCTGGCGCGCCTCGTGGTGTCGGTGGCGGACAGCAAGTTCTTCCTGGGCCGTCGCGTGGCAGAGTGGTCCGTGGGTGCACCCGAGCTGGAGAGCGCGGTGGCCTGCGCCGCGGTGGCCCAGGAGGAGCTCGGGCACGCGCGGGTGCTCTACCCCCTGCTGGCCGATCTGCCGCTTGACCCACCGGTGGGGCCCCTTGAGCGGGAAGAAGACCGAACGGTCTGGTTTTGCCCGCAATTCCTCACGCGCCCCTGGGCCAGCTGGCCCGAGGCGGTCGTAGGCCTCGCCCTGGTGGACACAGCGCTCACGATGGTGCTTTCGTCCGCGACCGCGTCGGCGCATGAGGAGCTGGCCCGGCGGGCGTGCCGGATCGTGGACGAAGAGCGCTTCCACGCGGTGTTCGCGTGGGGCAGGCTGCGGGCGCTGGTTTCCGGTGGGGCCGCGCGGCGGACCGAGCCCGTGCTGGTGAAGCGGTTGCAGGAGGTGGTGGAGTGGCTGGGATCTGTGACCGCCGGGACCGAGGCTCTCAGGGCGGCGGGCGTGCTGGACGCAGAGGGCCCTCAACT
>JBEQAH010000259.1:0-3034 GCA_041640435.1 bacterium
ACGGACACCCCGGGCAGCAGGTAACCCCGCTCCATGTACGTGCGGGTGTGCTCGGTCACCCAGGAGTACGGTTCGTGGGTCGTCTCGTACCTCATCTGCGCCCCTCCTTGGGAGATTCAGAACAGCTCCTCCGGGCTGAAGCTCCGGGTGCGCCGGGAGTAAGCCACGCTCCGCTTGCTGAAGAAGTCCACTTCCTTGGTCGCGAAGAGCTCGAGATCGAACCAGTCCACGTCCCGCAGGCTCGCCCGGTCCACCGCAAACCCTGAAGGGATTCCGTACAGGCTCAGCACCCGGTTCATCCGATCCCGAAGAAACGCCCGGGTCTCTGCCTGACTCACGCAAGAGGGATCTCCCGCTTCGAAGATCCAGGCCACCAGATCCTCTTCCGCCCTCAGGAACCGCTCCGCTTCCTGCAGGATGTCTTCGGAGAACCGCTCCGCGAAGAGTTCGGGGTGCTCCCGCCGGAGGATCCGCACCAGCTCCAGCCCGAACAGGCCGTGGATGTTCTCCTCCTTGCTGGTGGCCTCGATGGCGTTCGCGGTGCCCTTGTACAGGTTGGCGCGACGGTTGAGCGCCAGCAGGGCGTAGAAGGCACTGAACAGCGCCACGTGTTCGGTAAACGCCGAGAACAGCACCAGGGCTCTGGTCCACGACGCCAGATCGCCCCGGGAAGCCTGCAGCACGGACTTCAAAGCGTCCTCCCGCGCCCGGAGGGCGGAGCCTGCCAGCGCTTCTCGGAACGCCTCCTCCAGACCCAAAAGGTCGAGCAGATGGGCATACGCGTTGGCGTGGCGAACCTCGCTTTCGGCAAACGTCATCCCCACCTCTCCCACTTCGGGTTTGGGCAGGCGCTCGTACGCCCGGGCCCAGAAAAGCTTCACCTGCAGCTCCACCTGGGCGATGGCGACGAGTGCCCGCTCCACCATCTGCCGGGTGGCATGGTCCACCAGCCTGTGGTCTTGGACGTCGCTGTGGTAGCTGTACTCGGTGTGCAGCCAGTAGCTGTGCCGGATGGCGTTGCGGTAGGCTAGGAGCTCAGGGTACTCGTAGGGCCGGTAATGCTCGCGGGGTTGCGTGATCACCATCCCACCCCCGTTCCGGCGGATTCCCTGTCCCCGCCCCGCGTGCGCAGGTCAACGGGGCAGGGTAGCCCGAGGCCCGTTCTGGGTTTTTCAGGGGGAAAGGGGCGACGTGGTCGTCACGTGGATCACCGCCCTGGCCCCTGCCTCGGGAGCTGTACGGTATGGCCGCGAAGCGGGTACTCGGGCTTCCGGCTGTTGCCGGTTACCGTTGCGGGACAGCGCCGGATTCTCACCGGACTTCCCCCACCACCTGTTCGGCGTCCAGACCTGTCGGCCTGGCATCGCGGCCGGCCCAACATCTAGGGCCTCCGTGAACCGGAGGCTACAAGATACAGGATAGGTTGTCAACCCCGGTCTTCCGGGAGAAGGGAATCCTCAAAAAACGCCGCGGGGGAGGGTGGTGCACCCTCCCCGCAGCGGGAACGGGGGAGTGGCTCTCAGCCCGCCCCGAGCTTTCGCGCCAGCTCCACGATCTCGTGTGGCTCAAGCCCGGGAGCAAACTCCTCCGGTAGCGGTGGCAGCACCGGCACAGGACCGCCCGGGGGAGGCCCGTCCGCCACTACCAGCTCCCCGTCCCCCGCGGGCGCCGGGCCGCGCCAGATTCGGGCGATGTCCTGGTAGTCGTCGGGGCTGAACCGGTAAAGGGTCCGGTGCACGCCAGCCTCCTCGTACTTGCGGGCCTCCGGGAACTTCGCGTTAGGGATGCTCGGGATGGGCAGAAGCTTCGTGAGGTCCACGCCCGTGAGAGTCTCCACCGCCTTGCCATACGCCGTGGCGTGCACCCCGCCCCGCACCAGAAGGTAACCGATCATCTCCCGCGCTACGGGGTTGCGGGTCATTTCGTAGACCCGGATCTTGTGAAGCCGTGCTCCGCACTCCAGGAAGAAGTTGTGCAGGAGGTCCAGCACGAGGTTGCCGCTGTTGAACACGTAATCGCCGTGCCAGAACCCGCCCATAGACCCCCCTACGAATGCGGTCTGCGCCGTACTGATGAAGTGGTAGGTGGACCGCACGTCCTTGCCAGTTGCAAGGGGTGCCTCCACGGGGTCCTTTGCCTGAGTGGCGCCCGTCAGCAGGAGGTTGATGGTGGCAGAGACGAGCTCGATGTGGCCGAGTTCCTCGGTGGCGATGTTCGCGATAAGATCCCGGTACGCCTTGAGTTGATCGTGCCCGCGGAAGTTGAAGGACTGGTAGGTGTAGTTCATCAGGGTGGACATCTCCCCGAACCGGCCGCCCAGGAGGTCCTGGACCGCGGCCGCGGCGTTGGGATCCGGCTCTTTCGCGGCTGGGAGCTCGATCTGCAACTTGTCAATCCGCAGGTACATCCGCCCCCTCCTCTCTCGGAGTTGTGCTGGCCCCAGTGTGCGAGAGGGAGCGGGGGAGGCGAAGGCCACAGCCGACCCCAAAAGTGCCCGAACCGATCTACCCTCTCGTCCGGAACGGCCCCCCTGAGGCATCCTAGAGGATGTGCAGCCAGCGCTGTTAGATCGGACCCCCGTCCTCCCGCCCTACCCGCCGCCGGGAGCCCTCGAGGCGTGGGGATGGGTGTGGGACCACGTGCAGGTTGACTTCCTCGAGGGCCGGCTGTACGCGGGGGAGTCCGGGTGGCACCTCGATCGCCGCGTGGTCCCCAACGCGCTCGGGGTTCTGGTGGTGGAAGGCCGGAGTGTGTGGCGGATCGGGCAGCGGTCCCTCGTCGCGAGCCGGGGAGACCTCCTGCTCGTGCCCGAAGGCGTTCCGCACGGCGCGGAGCCGTCTGAGGGGCCTGTGCGGTTATTCTCCATCCACTTCACCGCCCGCGTGCTCGGCACTCAGTGCTTGCTTTTGGTGCTCGGCTTCCCCATGGTCACCAGGGGCGGGCACTACGGGGACGAGGTGCGGGAGCTCGTGCGGCTCTCCACGCGCCGGCCGGCCGGGTGGCGGCAGCGCGCCCGGGCGCTTGTGATGGAGCT
>JBEQAH010000260.1:0-2985 GCA_041640435.1 bacterium
CCACGGCGGGTCAACAGCCCGGCGGCCGCAGTCCACGGCGGCGGCGTCTGGAACCCATCCTGCTCCCAGAGGCGAGGAGCTGCCCGCACCGGCGTCCGAGGGAACGGGTCCAGTGGGCTTGGGAGCTCTGACCTCCGCCGATCCGACCTCTTCAGCCCGCAGGGGCCGAAAGCCGGATGACAGGCCCTGGGGGTCCGGGCAAGTGCGGGCACCAGCTCAACGAGCTTACCCGGCGCCACAAGAGGTTGCGAACTTGCCTCCGGCTGCGACTTCCGATCCAGGAAAGGCACAGGCAGGTCCGTCGGAGCCGATCGGTGCTCCCGACACCGGGCAGAATCCTCGGAAGCCAGCAGAGCGGGTCGTCGGGGCCGCGGTGGCCCGTTGGGTTGCAAATTCCGGTGGGCCCGCCGACGCCGAAAGAAGTGAGGTGCAGACGTGGCCCGCGCGCAAGCAGGTCTGGGCATCGGGCTTGCGGGTAGCTGTGGAGTCCGTGGACATTGCGTCGCCTGCCCGACCGGCTTTGCAGCCCGCGGCTGCAGCGGAGGTGTCGGAGGAAGCTGCCAGGGCCCCAGCATCGGATGCGACGCCCGGGCCAGGAACGGACACCAAGCAGACTGAAGTGACGCGGACAGTTCCTCGACCGTACCCCCGCGGAGGGGCCGAGGTGGAGGCCCCCGTGCAGGCAGAGCAGCCGAGCCGGGGCGGGGCGCAGGACCAGGCCGGGGAAGATGCCGCACCTTCTGGCGTGATGCCAGACCCTGATCCCGAACACGCCGCGCGAGGGGTGGATCGCCCGCGACGCCACGAGGAGCGCTCCTCAGACGGCCGTGGGAGCTTCCAGCTGGCGGCGAACCCAAGGACGCCCGGGGAGGCTCCCGGGGGAGGGGATGAAGCCAAACGAATCGCGACCGTACGGGAGAGTGCACCCCCACCGGACCTTCCGGAGCAATCCCTCGGTCCTTCTCGCCTGAGGATTGAGGTGCAGGACACCTGGGGGGGAGTGGTGCGTTTGGACGTTCGCGCGCGGTCCGATGCCGTATG
Organism: bacterium; assembly: GCA_041640435.1. Classification (GTDB taxonomy): domain Bacteria; phylum Sysuimicrobiota; class Sysuimicrobiia; order Sysuimicrobiales; family Sysuimicrobiaceae; genus Tepidifontimicrobium. The sequence goes on from JBEQAH010000260.1 coordinate 1,042, forward strand.
GGCCAGGGTGGAAGGCGGCCCTGAGGTGGTGCACCTGCTGCGCGCCCAGGCGGACGCCCTTCACCGGGCGCTGGGGGAGTACGGGCTGACGCTGGTGGGTCTGGATGTGGGCAGCCTGCCGCATTGGAGCGGTGGAACGGAGCCGCAGCCACAGTTCGCGCCCCCGGGGCGACCGCGGGCGGTCCGTAGGCCCGCACTGCCGCCGCCCGGGGGGAGCGCGGTGGACTACGTGGTGTAAGGGAGGTGGGATTCGTGCAGGTCCATCCCGTGGACGTGCGGTCCGCGCAGGACGCGCGGGGGCTTGGGAAGGACGACTTCCTGAGGCTGCTGGTGGCGCAGCTGCGTAACCAGGACCCCTTGCAGCCCCTCGCGGATCGCGAGTTCGTGGCTCAGCTGGCTCAGTTCAGCGCCCTGGAACAGATGCACAACGTCTCACAGGCCGTGGCGGAGCTGGCGCGTCGCCAGGAAGCGGCGGCCGCCTTCGCGCTCATCGGACGCCGCGTGCGGGTGCAGGGGGAGGACGGCGGCACGGCGGAAGGGGTCGTGGCCGGCGTGCGGCGCGAGGGGAACTCCTTCGTGCTCCTGGTGGAGGGCCGCGCGTACGCCTTGGATCAACTCGTGGAGGTCGTGGGATGATCCGGCGGGTGGACGGGGCTGGGGCTCCAGGGGCGTCCCGGGGCCAGACCACCGCCGCAGCCGGGGCGTTCGGGGATGCGTTCCGGGAAGCAATCCGATTGTCCCAGCACGCGCAGCGCCGCGTGCAAAGCCGGGGAGTGGTCCTCACGCCGGAGCAGCAGGAGCGGCTCGTGGCGGCGGTCGAGGCGGCGAGGGAGAAGGGCAGCCGGAACGCCGTGGTGCTGGTGGATCGGTGCGCCTTCATGGTGAGCGTGCCGGAGCGGACCGTGGTGACCGTTCTGCCCGCGGACCGGCTCCGGGTGTTCACCCACATCGACGGAGCGGTGATCGCGTAGGTGAGGAAATCAGCCGGGGCCGGTCCTCTCGGAGGGGGCCCTACTTCAGGAGGGAGGGATGCTGAGGTCGCTGTTTGCCGGCGTGTCCGGTCTGCGGGCCCACCAGGTCCGTATGGACGTGATCGGCAACAACATCGCGAACGTGAACACCGTGGGGTTCAAGGCGAGCCGCGTGAACTTCGCGGAGATGCTCAGCCAGACCATCCGGGGTGCCCAAGCGCCTTCGGAGTCGAGAGGCGGCACCAACGCGGTGCAGGTGGGGTTGGGCGTCCAGGTGGGCAGCCTGGACACCCTGTTCACGCAGGGCAACCTGCAGTACACGGGGAACTTCACGGACTTGGCCATTCAGGGTGACGGGTTCTTCGTGGTCGGAGATGGCCTGCGACGGTTCTACACCCGGGATGGGGCCATCGTGATGGACAGCCAGGGGGCGCTGGTCCACGCGAGCAGCGGCATGCGGTTGATGGGCTGGCCCGCGGACGCCTCGGGCGCCGTGGACACTGCGGGCCCTCTTGCACTCCTCACCATCCCCGTGGGGAGTCAGATTCCGCCCCGGGCGACCACCGAAGCCCGGTTCGGTGGAAATCTGAACGCGGGCGCGGCGGGGGGCGAGCGATGGACCACCACCGCCACCGTGTTCGACTCCCTTGGGAACCCCATCGAAGTGGTGGTGGAGTTCGAGAAGGTGGGCACCAACACGTGGAACTGGACCGCCCGGTACATGGGCTCGGACGTGGGCACGGGAACCATCACCTTCCTGGATTCGGGGGTGGTAGACACGGGAGGCACGGCCTCGCTGTCCTTCGACCCGGGGACCGGGGCAGCACCGTTGAGCCTCACCCTGGACTTCGCAAGCCTCACCCAGTACGGGGGTGCGTCCACGGTGGCGCTCCGGAGCCAGGACGGCTACGCCTCCGGAAGTCTGGAGTCCTTCTCCATCGACGGGAACGGCGTGATCACCGGGCTGTACTCC
>JBEQAH010000261.1:0-2954 GCA_041640435.1 bacterium
CAGCCCGCCCAGCAAGCCTGTTGGTTCCGCGCACGTCCAGCGCACGGGCGTTCCGGGGGGGCTTGCGTCGCTGGACTCGCTAAGTCCTTCCGTAACTTCCAGGGTCTGTCGAGAGCTCTGAGCACATCCATCCCGCACGGGCGGCGGCTTCGGTGCAGGCGGCGGTGGAGGTGGAGGTCGCAGCCGGGCAGGCTCAGCGCGGCAGGATCTTGCGCCTTCGCCGCGGAAGTTCCACCCGAGGGTAAGAGGTCGCCAGCGGCCACGGTGTGTGCCTTGCGGCTGCTTTTCTGCGGGGATGTGCATCGCCTTTCGGTGTTTTATACGGGCAGGCGCGGATCTGCGCGAGATGGCGTGTTCAAGTTCCCCCCGCCCGCTCGGGGGCGCGCCGAGCAGAACGAGGGGTAGCCGACGGGATGTGGGGCGTGCAGCGCAGGAAAGTCCCGGTCGTCTGGAAAGGAGGGACCGAGATGCCGGTACAGGGGGTTGGGTATCGGAACGTCCGCTTCGAGACCGATGGGGCGGTTGCCTACGTCACCATGAACAGGCCCGAGAAACGCAACGCCCTGTCGCTGGACCACATGGAGGAGCTCACGGACTGCTTCCGCCGCATCGGGGATCGCCGTGACCTGGCGGTGGCGGTGCTGCGGGGTGAGGGGCCTGCGTTCTGCGCCGGCCACGACTTGAACGAGCTGGTAGGGCGGGACGTGGAGTTCTACCGCCACGTGTTCGCGGTCTGCACCGCGATGATGAATACCCTGCAGCAGATCCCGCAGCCGGTGATCGCACAGGTGCACGGCATGGCCACCGCCGCGGGTTGCCAGCTGGTAGCCAGCTGCGACCTTGCGGTGGCGAGTACGCAGGCCCGGTTTGCGACTCCGGGGGTGCGTATTGGACTATTCTGCTCCACGCCTATGGTGGCTGTCAGCCGCAACCTGCCGAGGAAGAAGGTCATGGAGATGCTGCTCACCGGAGAGCCTCTCTCCGCGGAGGAAGCCCTGCGGTACGGGCTGGTGAACCGGGTGGTCCCCCCGGACCGGTTGGAGGAGGAGACCCGTCGGCTGGCGGAACGCATCGCGTCCGCGAGCCCGCCCGTGGTGGGGCTGGGCAAGCAGGCGTTCTACCGGCAGCTGGAGATGCCCCAGGACCAGGCGTACGCGTACGCGCAGGAAGTCATGTCCCTGAACGCCCTGCACCCGGATGCCCATGAGGGGATCTGCGCTTTCCTGGACAAGAGGCCACCCGCCTGGCGCGGCCGGTCAGGAGCCTGACAGGAGGGAGGCGGCGGGGGCCGTCGAATGGAGGCTGCGAGGAAGGTTTCGGGAGGCGAGCCCATGAACTGGGGACCCGTCATCACGGCGATGGCCACGCCCTTCCGGCCGGACGGTGCGGTGGACTACGACCGCGCCGGGGAGCTGGCCCGCAGGCTGGTGGACGGAGGGTCTACGGGGATCGTGGTGGCCGGCACCACGGGCGAATCACCCACCCTGACCGACGAGGAGAAGCTGGAGCTCTTGCGGGTGGTAAAGGAGGCGGTCCGGGGCCGGGCTGCGGTGCTGGCCGGAACGGGGACGTACGACACCGCCCACTCCATCCACCTGAGCCGCCAGGCACAGCGGATCGGCGCGGAGGGGTTGTTGGTGGTGGTCCCCTACTACAACCGGCCCAGCCAGGAAGGCCTGTACCAGCACTTCAAGGCCGTGGCGGAGAGCACCGACCTACCCGTGCTGATGTACAACATCCCCACTCGCACGGGCACCAACATGCTGCCGGAGACCGTGGCTCGCCTCAGCGAGGTGCCCAACGTGGCGGGCATCAAGGAAGCCTCGGGTAGCCTTGACCAGGTTTCCGAAATCCGGCGCCGCACCCCGGAGCAGTTCCTCATCTACAGCGGGGACGACAGCCTGACCCTCCCGTACCTGAGCGTGGGCGCCGTGGGCGTCGTGAGCGTGGCCTCGCACCTGGTGGGCCGGGAGATCGCGGAGATGATCGCGCACTTCCAGGCGGGCCGGGTGCAGGAGGCCCGCCGGATCCACCTGCGGCTGTTCCCGCTGTTCCGGGCCCTGTTCATCGCGCCGAACCCAGTGCCGCTGAAGGCGGCGCTGGAGCTCGCGGGCTTCCCCGTGGGCAAGCCGAGGCTGCCGCTCGTGGAGGCCACGCCGAAGGAGCGGGAGCAGATCGCGGCGGCCCTGCGGGAGGCCATGGGGGTCGCTGCGGCCTGACCCTCTCCGTCCACCTCCGCACGCCCGTGCCGCGGCGCCCGCGAACCCGCGCGGAGTGATGGCGCGAGCACGCCGGAAGGATTCCACGCAGCCCCTGCGGATCGTACCCCTTGGTGGCCTGGGCGAGATCGGGAAGAACTGCACCGCCTTTCAGTACGGCGACGACGTGATCCTGGTGGACGCGGGCGTCATGTTCCCCGAAGAGGAGCTGTACGGCGTGGACTTGGTGATCCCGGACTTCGGGTTCCTCAGGCGGTCGGGCCGGCGGCTCCTCGGGGTGCTCCTGACCCACGGACACGAGGACCACGTGGGCAGCCTCTCGTTCCTCCTGCGGGATTCCCGGGTGCCCGTCTACGGCACTGCGCTCACCGTGGGCCTGGTCCGCAACAAGGTCCGGGACGGTCTCCTGCACGCGGTCAAGCCACGCCAGCGGCTTCAGCTGGGTCCGTTCGAGGCTGAGTGGGTGCGGGTCGCCCACAGCGTCCCGGACAGCTGCAGCGTGGTGGTGCGCACGCCGGCGGGCACGGTGGTGGTGAGCGGGGACTTCAAGTTCGACCAGACGCCCGTGGACGGCCGGCCCACGGATGTGGCCCGGCTGGCGGAGCTCGGGGAGGAAGGGGTGCTGGCGCTGCTGCTGGACAGCACGAACGTGGAGCGACCCGGGTGGACAGCGTCGGAGCGGGTGGTGGGCGATCGGTTCGTTGAGCTGTTCTCCCAGGCTCCGGGCCGGGTCCT
>JBEQAH010000262.1:0-2947 GCA_041640435.1 bacterium
TGTCGAACAGCCGGTGGAGCCGACTGACCACCACCGTGAGGCCGCCTACCAGGTTCACCAGCCCATCCACCACGTGCACGTCAAACCAGCGCAGGGCCGCGGCCAGCCGCAACCCGCCCCGCACGAACAACCAGGCGTACAGGGCGTCGATGTACATCCGGTTTTGGAGGAACGGGACCACCGGTCCCGCCCACGAACGGATTTGCTCGCTTTGCAGCACCCGCAGCCCGTACACGAGCCACGCCGCTGCGATCCCGCCGAGGGCCACACCCAGAGAGCGCAGGGCCAGGGGCCAGGAGAAGCTCGGGGCCTGGATCCCCGCCTCCTTGAACCCCTCAAACTTGAGGAAGTGGTGGATCCACGAACCCCCTTCCGGGCCGGTTCCGGGGATCCCCACGAACCCCACCACCAGGGAACCCAGCGCCAGGACCACCAACGGGCCGGTCATCACGGGCGGGCTCTCGTGGGGCGTGCGGTGACCGTGGTCCGGTGCGTGCAAACCCGCCCGGGCGTAGTCCTCCGGGGTCCAGGGATCGGGATCCGGGTGCGCGGGCCCGCGATAGGCACCGAAGAAGGTGTACGCCACCAGCCGCGACATGTAGAGGGCGGTTAGGAAGGCGGTGGCGCTCAGCAGGTTGTACACCGCGGGGGCGTGGTGGTAGGCCTCCAGCAGGATCTCGTCCTTGCTCCAGAACCCTGCGAAGGGGAAGATCCCGGCCAGGGCCAGGAAGCCGGCGAGGAACGTCCAGAAGGTCAAGGGCATGGAGCGCCACAGCCCGCCCATCTCTTTGATGTTGTTAGTGCCCACCGCGTGGATCACGCTACCCGCCGCCAAGAACAGCAGAGCCTTGAAGAAGGCGTGGGTGAGGAGGTGGAACAGCCCGGCCGCGTACCCCAGGACTCCCAACCCCGCCATCATGAACCCCAGCTGGCTGATGGTGGAGTAGGCCAGGACCCGCTTGATGTCGTCCTGGACCAAGGCCATGAGCGCGGCCAGGAAGGCGGTGAGGGTACCCACCCACGCCACCACCGCCAGCGCCTCGTGGTGTGGGGTGTAGAAGAACAGGGGGTAGGCCCGGCCCACCAGATACACGCCCGCGGCCACCATGGTGGCCGCGTGGATGAGGGCCGAAACCGGCGTGGGGCCCTCCATAGCGTCCGGCAACCACACGTGGAGCGGGAACTGACCGCTTTTGCCTACAGGCCCTCCGAAGACGAGCAGCGCGCTCAGGGTGATGAGGGGGATCTCCCACCCTCCCAGCCGGACCACCTGGGAGGCGCCCTCCGCACCCCGCCGCACCGCCTCAAAGATGGCGTGGTAGTCCACGGTCCCGAACTGCCAGAACAGGGCCATGATGCCGATGAGCATGAGCGTGTCCCCCACCCGGGTGGTGAGGAAGGCCTTCATCTGGGCCATGTTGGCGGACCGCCGGCGGAAGTAGAACCCGATGAGGAGGTAGGAACACAGGCCGATGATCTCCCACCCGATGAGCATGAGGAGGAAGCTGTTGGCCAGGACCATGGTGAGCATCCCGGCGCAGAACAGGGACAGGAAGGCGAAGAAGCGAGCGTAGTACGGATCACCCCGCATGTACCCCACGGAGTACACGAAGATGAGCCCCCCCACCAGGGTGATCATGGCCACGGCGATGGAGGACAGCGGGTCCACGGTGTACCCCACGGTGAGGACTCGATCCCCGCCCACGGCCCACGCCGTGCGCCACACGTAGGGCTTCGCGCCGGCCACCTGTTCCAGAAACGCGCCCCACCCGAACAGCGCGGACAGGCTCATGGCCCCGATGGCCACGTACGGAGCCCGTTCGCCCAGGGCCCGGCCGCGCAAGATCAGGACCGCGTAGCTGGCCAGCGGGAACAGGGGGACGAGCCACGCCAGCTGCGCCACGACCTGCTACCCCTTCATCAGGTTGATCTGGTCCACGTTGACGGTTTCCAGGTGGCGGTAGGCGTTGATGACCAGCGCCAGCCCCACCACGGCCTCACACGCGGCCAGGGTGATGATGATGAGCGCGGCCACGTGGCCCCGCACGAAGGTAGGGTCCACGAACTTGGTGAACGCCACGAAGTTGATGTTCGCAGCGTTCAGCATGAGTTCAATCCCCATGAGGATGGCCACCGCGTTCCGTCGGGTGAGAACCCCGTACAGCCCCAGCCCGAACAGCAGCGCGGACACCGCCAGGTAGTGGGAGGGGCCGATCATCTTTCCCTCCGGGCCACCACGATGGCCCCCACCAGGGACGCCAGGATCACCAGGGACGTCACCTCGAAGGCCAGCACGTACGGCATCAGCAAGCTCTGGCCCACCGCCCCCGGGTTGTAGGCGGGCATGGGGCCCGCCGCAGGGCCCCAGGGGACCCGCAGCAGCACCCCTAGGAGGACGACCACGAGAACCCCGCAGACCACAAGCGCCAAAGGCACCTGCTCGTTCCGCGGCCGCACCCTCAGCCCGGTGGCACCCTCCGTGAGCAGGATCACGAACAGGATCAGGATCGTAATGGCGCCCACGTAGATGAGGATCTGGATGGCGGTGACGAACTCGGCGTTCAGGAGCACGTAGAGGCCCGCCACGCCCAGGAGGGTGGGGACCAGGGAGACGGCGGCGTGCACCAGGTTGCGCGACTGCACCACCAACACCCCGCCCACCAGCACCATGGCGGCCAGGACGTAGAAGGCCAGGGTTTCTGCGTTCATCCCACCACCACCAGCGCGCCGGCCACCAGCAGGTTGACCATGCTTACAGGCAACAGAACTTTCCACGAGAGGTTCAGCAGTTGGTCGATGCGGAACCGGGGGTACGTCCACCGTACCCACATGAGGAAGAACACCACCGCGTACGTCTTCAGCAGGAACCACATCACACCGTTCACCACAGGGCCCACCCAGGGAAAGGCGAAGGGCCCCTTCCACCCGCCCAAAAACAGCGTGGTGA
>JBEQAH010000263.1:0-2938 GCA_041640435.1 bacterium
GGGCGTGGTGGTCCATCGGGCCCGCGGGCGAGGGCGAAGCCGTGGTGGTCCACGTGCCGCCCGGGGCGGACGCAGGCCAGGTAGCGGAGCTGTTGTATCGCCACGGGCTCATCCGCAGTCGCCTGGCCTTCCGTCTGCGCGCCCGCTGGCGAGGCCTTGAGGGACGGCTGCAGGCGGGGGAGTACCGTTTCCGGCCTGCGGAGACCTTAGACCAGCTTCTCGACCGCCTCGCCTCCGGGGATGTAATCCGTTACCGCGTGACCATACCGGAGGGGTACACCGCGCAGCAGATCGCGGACCTGCTCCACCGGTTGGGCCTCGTGGATCGCGCGGCGTTCCTGCGAGAGGTTGGCAACGTCCCAGCCCACCGCATCCCCGAGATGGAGGGCAACCAGACGTCCAGCGTGGAGGGGTACCTGTTCCCCGACACGTACGAATTCCCTCGGGGGCTTCCCGCGCGGGCGGTGGTGGCGACCATGATCGCCCGGTTTCGCGAGGCCACGCGGGAACTGTGGGCCTTGCCGCGCCCCCTCGGCCTCTCGCCCCACGCGGTGGTCACCGTGGCATCCCTAGTGGAGCGGGAGGCCCGCCACGACGAGGAGCGCCGTCGGATCGCGGGTGTGGTGTACAACCGGCTGCGGCGGGAGATGCCCCTCCAGGTGGATGCCACCGTCCTCTACGCGTTGGGTCGGCACAAGGAACGGGTCCTCTATGCGGATCTGGACGTTCCCTCGCCGTACAACACCTACCGCCGCCGAGGGCTCCCGCCCGGCCCCATCGCGAACCCGGGCCGAGAGAGCCTGCGCGCTGCCCTGCAGCCTGAGCTACACGACTTCCTGTATTACGTAGCCCGCCAGGACGGGACGCACGTGTTCAGCAGGACCCTCTCCGAGCACGAGCGCGCGGTGCGGGCCCTCAGGCGGTGACCGGTCGCCGTGCGTCCGGGCCGTGGGTGGGTGCCGCAGTTGGTTGTGCGCCGGGTGAGCGACATCCCGCTGGACCTGTTCGTCCGTCGGGGGATTGAAGGCGTGGTGTTCGACCTGGACAACACCCTGGTCCCCTACGGCGCCTGGGACGTGCCGGAGGACGTGGCGCGCTGGATGGAGGAGCTGCGGGCCCGCGGCCTGCGTGGCGCGGTGGTGTCGAACGCACTCCCCCACAGGGTGCGGCGGCTGGCGGCGGCGGTGGGCTGGCCCGCGGTGGGAGGGCTGCCCAAGCCCAGCCTGCAGCGCCTGCGCCGTGCCATGCTGACCCTGGGCACGACTCCTCGTACCACCGCGCTGGTGGGTGACCAGCTGTTCACCGACGTGTGGGCCGGCAACCGGCTCGGGCTGTTCACTGTCCTGGTGGAACCCATGGACCGGCGGGAGTTCCTCACCACCCGCCTCGTCCGGTGCGTGGAGCGCTTGGTGGGCCGCCCCCGCCTGGTTCGCCAGCTGTGCGGCAGGACTCCGCAAGAGGCCGGTGGAAGCACACCGACAGGGCACTCCTGAGACCGGGGTGCGTGGGAGCGGAAATGGCGCTACGGGATGTGCTGAGGGAGATCCTAGCCAGCGTGGAGGGGGCTCTGGGGGCGGCGGTGGTCCGGCTGGACGGCGAGGTGATAGAAGCCCACACCCTGGACGGCGGGTTGCGCATCGATCGCGTGGCGCCGGACCTGGGCATCCTCGCCAAGGTCTCCGCGTATGCGGCCCGCAAGCTGAACGCGGGGCCCGTGGAGTACTCCGTCGTCTCGGCGGAGAAGTACATCCTGCTGCTCTCCGCGGTGGAGGTGGACTACGCCCTGGTGATCGCCCTGCGGCAGGGGGGGAATCTGGGCAAGGCGCGGCTGCAGATGAAGAAGAACCTGGAACGGGTGGCCGCGCAGTTGCGCCCCCTGGTGTCGTGACGGCCATCTCCCGAAGCGTGCTCGCCGCAGCGCTGCCCGTGGTCATGGCGGCAGCCGTGCCCGCGGCCGCAGCTGTAGACCCCTGGCAAGCGGGACAGAAACTGTTCCTGGCGGGGCGGTACGGGGCCGCCGCAGAGCAGTTCCGGCTCGTGCTGGCCCGCCAGCCCCGTGACCGCGCCGCATGGCTCTGGTACGGAGCCGCACAGCTCCACCTGAGCCAGCCCCTTGCGGCCCTCTCCGCGCTCCGGGCCGCGCGCGGCCCGGGGCCGCGGGAAGCCGACGTGTGGCTGTGGACGGGGCTGGCGTACGAGCAGCTCGGGGACCGCGCCGCTGCGCTGAACGCCTTCCGAGAGGCGGTGCGCGCCGCGCCCGCGAGCCCCGCCGCCTACTGGGCAGCACGCCGCCTCCGCGGGGAGGAAGACCTATCGCCCGCCAAAACCGCTTGGGATCCCACCGACCCCGCGGGCTACGCCCGGCTCGCCCTGCAGCGCAACCCCCGCCTCAGCACCACGGAGGCTTGGCGGATCGGAGCTGCTCTCGTGGCGTACGGCAGGCGGTTCAACGTCGACCCGCGTCTGGTGAGCGCGTTGGTCGTGATCGAATCCGGGTTCCAGCCGCGGGCGGTGTCTCCGGCAGGCGCCCTGGGGCTCGGCCAGCTCATGCCGGAGGTCGCGCGGGCGGCGGGCGTGCGTGACCCGTTCTCCATCGAGGACAACCTGTACGGCACCGTTCGCGTGCTGCGGGGACACCTGGAGCGGTTCGGCTACCACAACCTATCCCTCGCCCTCGCCGCGTACAACGCCGGCTCGGGCGCGGTGCGGCGTTTTCAGGGCGTCCCCCCGTACCTTGAGACCCGCTGGTACGTATTCCACGTCGTGCGGCTGTACCTGCGCTACCGCGGCGACTCCACTGCGCCCTAGCCACCCTTACCCGCCGCCCGGTAAGGAGACACCACGGGGTAAGCTCAACTCTCAGGTGTGGCCCTGAAGTTGCTCCGAAGATCGGGTGCGGGCTCGGGGAGGTTGGGCGGAAGTTCCGCTTGCATTCCGG
>JBEQAH010000264.1:0-2933 GCA_041640435.1 bacterium
GGAGGAACTGCGGCGGAAACAGCGCGAGTACCTCTTCGGCAATGTGATCACCTACTACGAAGAACCGTTGGTCATCGTGCGCGGCGAGGGCAAGTACGTTTGGGACGCGGAGGGGCGCCAATACCTCGACGCCTTCGGCGGCATCCTCACCATCACCGTGGGACACTGCCACCCGCGGGTGACCGAACGGGTGATCCGCCAGCTTCAGACGCTGCAGCACATCTCCACCCTGTACGTCACCGCGCCCCAGGTGGAGCTGGCGGAGCTGCTGGCGCGGATCACCCCGGGCGCGCTCAAGCGCAGCTTCTTCACCAACAGCGGCACGGAGGCCAACGAGACGGCCTTGGTGGTGGCGCGCCTGTACACGGGCTGTGACGATGTCATCGTGCTGCGCTACAGCTACCATGGGCGCTCCATGCTGGCGATGAGCCTGAGCGGCAACGCCAACTACCGCGCCGTAACGCCCGTGCCGGGCATCCACCACCTGCACAGCCCCTACTGTTACCGCTGTCCATTCGGCCTGACATACCCCGCGTGCGACCTGCGGTGCGCCAAGGACGTGGAAGAGCTCATTCGCACGTGCACGTCCGGGCGGGTGGCCGCGTTCATGGCCGAGCCCATCCAGGGCCTGGGTGGGGTCATCACCCCGCCGCCCGAGTACTTTCAGGAAGTGGTCTCCATCGTGCGGCGCTACGGTGGCCTCTTCATCTGCGACGAGGTGCAGACGGGCTGGGGCCGCACCGGCACCTACCTGTGGGGCATCCAGCACTGGGGCGTGCAGCCCGACGTGATGACCTCCGCCAAGGGCATGGCCAACGGGTTGCCCATCGGCTGGACCATCACCACGGACGAGATCGCCAGCGCGTTCCGCCACGTCCAGATCTCCACGTTCGGCGGCAACCCGGTGTCGGCGACCGCGGCGCTGGCCACCATCCAGGTGATCCTGGAGGAGGGCCTGGCGGAAAACGCCGCACGGGTCGGCGCGCTGCTCATGGATGGGTTGCGTGCCATGCAGGAGAAGTACCCTTGCATAGGCGACGTGCGCGGCAAAGGGCTGATGATCGGCGTGGAGCTGGTGCACGGCGGGAAGCGGCCGGCGCCAGACCTCCTGAACCGCTGGCTGGAGGAGACCCGCAAACGCGGGCTCCTGATCGGCAAGGGCGGGCTGTACGGCAACGTCGCGCGCATCGCGCCACACCTGAACATCACGCCGGCCGATGCGGAGGAGATGCTGCGCATCATGGATGAGGCGATGGCCCAGGTGCAACCGCTGATGCAGGAGTAAAGTGGGCGGCCCATAGGCCGGCTCGAATGCGCGCCGGGCCATTCCGGTGTTGGCGGGTTCGGGGAACGCGTGAACGCCGTGAGGAGGGAGGAGCCATGGAGGTGCGGAGCATCGAGGCGCTGGGCAAGGCGGCAGGTCCGCGCGCCGAGACCGTGCCGCTGCTCATCGGGGGCGCGTGGCGGGCGTCGAGGGCTGAGCGCACTGAGCCGGTCTACAACCCGGCCACGGGGGAGGTGATCGCGCGCGTCCCCTTCGCCCCGGCGGAGGAGGTGGCGGAGGCCGTCGCGGCGGCGGCACGGGCCTTCCCCGCCTGGCGGTCCACGCCGGTGGTGGAGCGGGCACGGCTGATGTTCCGCTTCAAAGAGCTGCTGGAGCGCCACTTCGAGGAGCTGGCGCGGCTGATCACGCGGGAGAACGGTAAGACCCTGGAGGAAGCTCGGGGTGAGCTGCGCCGGGGCATTGAGGTGGTGGAGTTCGCTGCCGGAGCGCCTACGTTGTTGCTGGGCGAGACCACGGAGGATGTGGCGCGGGGTATCGACAGCGAGCTGTACCGGGTGCCGCTGGGGGTGGTGGCCGGCATCTGCCCCTTCAACTTCCCCGCCATGATCCCGCTGTGGATGTTCCCCATCGCGCTGGTGTGCGGCAACACCTTCGTGCTCAAGCCGTCGGACCGCACGCCGCTGTCGGCGGTGCGGCTGGCTGAGCTGCTGATGGAGGCGGGAGCGCCGGAGGGGGTGCTCAATATCGTCCACGGCGGCAAGGAGACGGTAGACGCGCTGCTCAAGCACCCGGACGTGAAGGCGATCTCCTTCGTGGGCTCACAGCCGGTGGCCCAGTACGTCTACGCCGAGGCGGCGCGGCACGGCAAGCGGGTGCAGGCGCTGGGCGGGGCCAAGAACCACCTCATCGTCATGCCCGACGCGGATCTGGAGCGGGCGGTCCCGGCCATCATCACCTCGGCCTTCGGCTCGGCGGGGCAGCGGTGCCTGGCGGGCAGCGTGGTGCTGGCCGTGGGCGAGGTGGCCGATCCGTTGCTTCGGCGTCTGCGGGAGGCGGCGGCCGAGCTGGTGGTGGGCGATGGGCTGGACCCGGAGGTCCAGATGGGGCCGGTGATCCGGGAGGAGGCGCGGCAGCGCATCCTGGGCTACCTGGAGCGGGGGCAGCGCGAGGGGGCGGAGCTGGTGCTGGACGGGCGGCGGCACCCGCGGCTGAAGGGCCCCGAGGGGGGCTTCTTCCTCGGCCCGTGCATTTTCGACCGCGTCGGCCCCGGGATGGCCATCGCGCGGGAGGAGATCTTCGGGCCGGTGCTCAGCGTGATGCGGGTGCCGGACCTGGAGACGGCCATCGCGGTGGCGAACCGCTCGCGCTACGGGAACGCGGCCAGCATCTTCACCCGCAGCGGGAAGGCGGCTCGGCAGTTCCGCTATTCCATCGAGGCGGGCATGTTGGGGGTCAACGTCGGGGTGGCGGCGCCCATGGCGTGGTTCCCGTTCTCCGGCTGGAAGGAGTCGTTCTATGGGGACCTCCACGCCACGGGCAAGGACGCGGTGCGGTTCTACACCGAGGTCAAGGTGGTCATCAGCCGCTGGTGAGGCCGCCGCGGTGCCTGGACCTTCGATGGGCGACGAGTTCGTGGCTGTGGTCACGT
>JBEQAH010000265.1:0-2911 GCA_041640435.1 bacterium
GGGGCACCCACTCCGTCTAAGGTGTGCCCCCTATTAAACACAGACCCTTACACATAATTCCTTACACTACCTTTGCGAGATCGGCGGTGGATATCTTGTCTGGCTCTGGCTAAGAGAAGGCAAGAGTATATGGTTTGCAGTGTCTGGAGCCATAATACTCATTCTTTACGGCGTAATTGCGACTTTGCAGCCTGCTCATTTTGGAAGACTCTATGCAGCATACGGGGGCATTTTTGTTGTGCTTTCAATACGTTGGGGATGGACGATTGACAAGATATCTCCTGACAGATACGATCTTGTCGGTGGGTTAATCTGTATTGTCGGCGTCTTTATAATCATGTATTGGCCGAGGGAATACGTTCAAAAATAAAATGGTTTCGCCATATTGTAGATGTGTGCTGAAAGGCCTCACGGTTGTTACGATTTTGCTTCGGTCGGGGTTCATGAAGTGACTTTTCCATCGTTACGATGATAGTGCCGCCGAGGTGCAAGGGAAGGGAGGGCGACCACCGTCGCTCTCGACGGCGAGAAACTCTTGCAGCTGGGCCTGCTGGCGGGGCTGGGCTACCTCATGTGGCGAGGCGGGTGCGGCGGCTAGGCCGTGCGCCCGCCGCAGCGGGCGCTCGAGCGCGGGCAGCCACGCCCGGAGGAGCGCGAGCCGCTTCACCTGCTGCAGCTTTGTCTCGCCCGCGGCGAGATCGACGTGGAGGAGTACGAGCGCCTGCGCGCAAGCCTGGTAGCCGGCTCCGACCGTGAGGAGGCGAGGACGTGAGCTGCTGCGGAGGGAGGCGCGCGTTGGGGCCGTAGGAACAGATCGAGCCGCGCCCCGCCGGCGCGCGGGAGGACCCGCTGGCGATCCTGGCCGAGCGCCTGGCGCGGGGCGAGATCACCGTGGAGGAGTACGAGCGCGTCCGGGCGGTGCTGGAGCGTGACCGTGTCGTGGTGACGCACGCGGCGCGGCCGGCCCACCGGCACGGCGGTTGCTGTTGAGACGGTTTTGGAGGAGGTGGGATGGGATGACGTCCCTTCGTGGCCTGAAGCTGGCTGCCGCGCTCCTGCTGGTCGGCGGGCTGTTCGCCGCTGGGGCGGTCGCCGCCACCCGTGCCGCGGCTCAGCCGGCCCCCGCGCCCGCAGGCATGGGCAGGATGATGGGCGGCATGAACATGATGGGTACGAGTGGTATGGGCAACATGATGCATGGACGGGACATGGATCACATGATGAGCATGATGAGTTCCATGACGGAGGCCATGAGCTCGCCGGAGTTCAAGGCCATGATGCAGGCTTGTCAGGCGTTCATGAACTCTCCGGCGGGGCGGCGTATGATGAAGGGCATGGGCGGAAGCCACTGAGGCCGTGGGGGCAGGACAGGAAGGGTCGGCCGCCGACCGTGCCGTACCGCAATGCGCGGGCGCTGGTTCATGATCTTACCTTCGACGCGGTCCCGGTGACCGCGGGGAGGTCACGATCCGGTGCGCTTCCGGACGATGTGGGTCCACCCTCGGGGGGCGCGCTGCAGTTGAACTTCATGGCCCGGCAGGCCGGTCGCCACGAGTCTTGTTGCTGGCTGCCCGGCCACAGGGCGCTGGGCATGGTCGGCACGCCGGCGGGAAGGAGATGCCACCCGTGGCCTGGACTGCGGCCGAGCTACGCGCGGCGTACGATCGCTTCGCCCGCTGGTACGACCTGAGCCTCGCGCCGCTGGAGTGGGCGGTGCTGGGACGCCTGCGCCGCCGCTTGCTGCGCCGCGCCCGGGGCCGGGTGCTGGAGGTGGCGGCGGGTACGGGCCGTAACCTGCCCCACTATCCCCCCGAGGTGGAGGAGCTGGTGCTGGTAGATCTGAGCCCTGCCATGCTGGCCCGTGCCCGCCCTCGCGCTCGCCGCGTGGGCCTGCCGGTGCAGATGGAGGTGGTGGACGCCCAGGCGCTCCCCTTCCCGGATGGCTGCTTCGACACGGTGGTGTCCACCCTGGCCACCTGCACCTTTCCGGATCCCGTGGCGGCTCTGAAGGAGATGGGCCGCGTTTGTCACCCGGGCGGGCGCATCCTGCTGCTGGAGCACGGGCGCAGCCGCCTGCCCTGGCTGGCGCGCTGGCAGGACCGCACGGCGCCGGCTCACGCCCGGCACCTGGGCTGTCACTGGAACCGCGAGCCGCTGGAGCTGGTGCAGCAGGCGGGGCTTGGGCTGATCGACGCGGAACGCCATGCCCTGGGGATCGTCCACCTGATCGCAGCACGGCCGTCTGGGGGTTGATCCTCAATAGTCCTACACGGGGCTGCGGGCTGCTGGCGTTCGGCGTGCTACTGTACTTCGGGGCACTGCCGCAGGGTGCGGCACCGCCGACGACGGCGGATGCCGGGGGGGGAGAGGGGACGTCCGATGGGCAAGACCGGTCGTGAGCACGGGCGGGGATCGCAGAACGGTGCGCGGCGGTACGCGGTCCGGATGGCGGCGTGGGCCGCGGCGGTAGCCTTGCTGCTGGCCGGCGGGCTCTACGCCTCGCGCGGGGTGTCCGGTATCAGCGGCGGGCGTCCGAGCTTCCGGCACCTACACGGGCTGGCCGTAGACCCGTACGACCCCGCGCGCCTGTACGTGGCCACCCACGACGGGCTCTGGATCTGGCGCGAGCCGGAAGGGTGGCAGGGCCGGGTGGGGCCGCGGATCGACCTCATGGGCTTCAACGTCGGCGCGGCGCCCGGGGAGCTCTTCAGCAGCGGCCACCCGGGACCGGGCACACCCCTGGCCAATCCCGTGGGGCTGATCCGGAGCCGCGACGGCGGGCGCACCTGGGAGACGGTGTCGCTGGCGGGCGAGGTGGACTTCCACGCCCTGGCCGTCGGCCCCAGCGTTCCAGGCCGGGGCACAGAAGCGCACAGGGTCTACGGGTTCTTCTACGGGGACGGGCTCTTCT
>JBEQAH010000266.1:0-2910 GCA_041640435.1 bacterium
CGGTGTGCAACAGCCGGCCGCGGTGCTCGTACGCCACGCACAGGCGAACCGGGTCGAAACCGTCCAGCACGTCCAGCTTCATGAGTGCGACCTCCGTGCAGCCGTTCAGGCGCGAGGCGAACCGCGCCGCCACCCCGTCGAACCACCCGCAGCGCCGCGGCCGGCCGGTGGTGGCGCCGTACTCCTGCCCGCGCTCGCGCAGCCGGTCGCCGTCGGGGCCGCATTCCTCGGTGGGCATGGGCCCTGAGCCCACCGCGGTGGTGTACGCCTTCACGACCCCCACCACCCGGCTGATCCGGTGCGGCGGCACCCCCGCACCGGAGCACGCGCCACCCGCCAGCGTGGTGGAGGACGTCACGTAGGGGTAGATCCCCCAGTCCACGTCCCGCATGGTGCCCAGGTGGCCCTCCAACAGCACCGGGTCGTCTGCGTCCAGCGCCTGGTGGACCACCTCAAACCCATCGGCCACGTACGGCCGCAGCCGCTCCGCCCACGCCTCGCACGCGCGCCGCACCGCGGCCGGGTCGAGGACGGGCTGGCGGTGCACCCGCTCCAGGTACGCGTTGTGGCGGCGCAAGGAAACCTCCAGCTGGGCCGCCAGCATCTCGGGGTGGTACAGGTCCGCAACCCTCAGGCCCACCCGGGCCACCTTGTCGGTGTAGGAGGGCCAGATGCCCTGCCGCGTGGTGCCGTGGGCTGCGGCGCCGCGCGCCTCCTCCTCGAGGACGTCTAGCTGCACGTGGTGGGGGAGGGTGAGGTGCGCCCGGTCGGAGACCATGAGCTCGCCGCGCAAGAGTCCCCGCCGGGCGAGTTCGTCCACCTCCTGGAGCAGAAGCTCGGGGTTCACCACGCAGCCGGGACCGATCAGGTTCCGGCACCCCTCGTGGAAGATGCCGGAGGGCACCAGGTGCAGGCGGAAGGTGCCCCAGGGGTTCACGATGGTGTGGCCCGCGTTGGCCCCGCCGTTGAAGCGCACCACCAGGCGGGCGTGCTGGCTGAGGGCGTCGATCACCTTGCCCTTGCCCTCATCGCCCCAGTGCAGGCCCACCACCGCGGTGACCGGCATCAGCCTCGCGCTCCCGCGGCTTGCAGCACCCGCCAGCCGATGTCCGTGCGGTAGTGCATGCCCTCGAAGCCCACGTGCTGGAAGATGCTGTAGGCCGCTTCCCGTGCCGCCCGGACGTCTTTTCCGAGACCCACCGCGTTCAGGACCCGCCCGCCGGCGGTGACCAGCTGGCCGTTCTGCTCCGCCACACCCGCGCAGAACACCCACCGATCTTCGCCCCACCTGTCCTCCAGCCCCCGGATGACCTGTCCCCTCACGGGGGCTTCAGGGTAGCCCGCGGCCGCGGCCACCACGCACACCGCGGCGCCCGCGCGCCACCTGAGCCGTACCGAGTCCAGCCGGCCCTCACAGGCCGCCAGCATCACCTCGGCGAGGTCGGTAGAGAGGAGCGGCAGCAGCACCTGCGCTTCAGGGTCCCCAAATCGAGCGTTGAACTCCAGGACCCGGATCCCCTCAGGGGTCAGCATCAGGCCCGCGTACAGGACCCCGCAGAAAGGGGCTCCGTCCTGGCACAGCGCGCGCGCCGTGGGTTCCAGCACCTCCCGGGCTACGCGTTCCACGAGCTCACCGGGGAGGTGCGGGAGAGGGGCGACCGCTCCCATGCCACCGGTGTTGGGGCCCCGGTCGCCGTCCAGGAGCCGCTTGTGGTCCTGCGCGAGGACCATGGGCACCACGCACTCGCCGTCCACGAAGGCGAGCGCCGACACTTCTTCGCCCTCCAGGTATTCCTCCACCACCACCCGCTGCCCGGCTCCTCCGAGCTTCTTGTCCACCATGAGGCCAAGCACCGCTGCCTGCGCCTGCTGAGCGTCCTCGCACACGAAGGCCCCTTTTCCGCCCGCGAGTCCGTCCGCCTTCACCACGCAGGGTCCCTCAAGGGAGCGCACCCACGCCAGGGCTTCGTCGGCGCGCTCGAAGACCCGGTATCGGGCCTGAGGGACGCCCGCACGGCGCAGCAGCTCCTTCGCGTAGGCCTTGGACGATTCGATGCGCGCCGCGCGCTGGCTCGGCCCGAACACCCGCAGGCCACAGGCCCTGAGCGCGTCCGCAACCCCCTTCGCCAGCGGTTCCTCCGGTCCCACGACGACCATGTCGGGCCGGAGCTCCCGCACAAGGGCCACCACCGCAGCCGGGTCTGCAACGTCCACAGGGAATCGCCTGAATCCCCGCATTCCCCCGTTGCCAGGGGCGCAAACCACATCACGGACAGCCGGGCTTTGCCCCAGCGCCCACGCCAGCGCGTGTTCCCGGCCTCCGGATCCCAGCACCAGGACTCGCACGTCGCCTCCAATGTGCGTGTTTTCCAGACGATTCTCTCGCTCCGTTACTAGCTTACTAGCCTTCGCCGTTCGGGGCGAACCGATCTTTCGATTATCGTTCGTGATTCTCGCAGTTGACCGGCGCGATACCCGAGAGGGGGTAGGATGCAGGTGTGGCCGGGGCCGCACCGGACCCGCGGGCGTTACGGGCCTTCGCCCAGACGCTGTTCGAAGGCGCCTCTTACCGGTATGACGGGGTCGCCCGCTGGCTCAGCTATGGCCAGTATGGCCGGTGGCACCGGGTTCTGGTCTCCAGAGTGCCACCTGAGGCGCGCACGGTGCTAGACGTGGCCACGGGCACGGGCGCGGTGGCGCTGCTTCTGGCAGAGCGCTCCCGCCGGGTGGTGGCCCTGGACCTCAGCGCGGCGATGCTGCGGGAAGCGAGCAAGCAGCTTGCGCGCGCCCGGATCCGGGGGCGGGTCCGACTGGTCCGCGCTACGGCCGAGAGCCTTCCGTTTCCTGACTCCACCTTCGACGCCCTCACCTTTACGTTTCTTTTGCGATACGTGCTGGACCCGGCCGCGG
>JBEQAH010000267.1:0-2898 GCA_041640435.1 bacterium
CGGGAGGCCGCGTAGCTCCGGCCCACGAGGTGCGCCACCGCGTCCCGTGGGGCCCAGCGCTCGATGCGCTTCGACAGCAAATCCTCAGGCAGCTTGTTTACGAGATGTTCGAGCTCTTCTGCGGCCTCCCGCAGGCGCTCCAGCACGTCGTCACGCTCCACCGCGACCCTCCCCTTCCCGCCAGAACGCCTGCAGGATCGCACGGACTTCTTCGTCGGATACCTGCGTAAAGTCTTCGTAGAACTGGCCCACGGCCACGAACAGCGGGTCCTCGTGCACGCACACCACCTCGCATCCCTCCTGACGAAGCCGCCGCACAGCTTCAGGCGGAGCCACGGGCACGGCGACCACCACCTCCGCCGCGCCCCGGGACCGCGCGGACCGCACCGCAGCCACCATGGTGGACCCCGTGGCGATCCCGTCGTCCACCAGGATCACCGTTCGGCCGCCGAGCTCGGGCGGCGGTCGGTCGCCCCGGTACGCGGTCCTGCGGCGCTGGATCTCCCGCAGTTGCTCGCGCACCTCCTCCTGGAGGTAGTCCGGAGGCACCCCAAGGGCTGCCACGGTCCGCTCGTCCAGGTAAACGCTCCCGTCCTCGCCCACCGCGCCGATGGCGAGCTCCGGGTTGTGAGGGGCCCTCAGCTTGCGCGGGACCGTGATGTCCAGCTCCGCGCCCAGCCGCCGCGCCACCTCCGCCGCCACCACCACCCCGCCGCGCGGCACGCCGAGCACGAGCAGCCCTTCCGCCCGCCGGCCCTCTAGCCGCTCAGCAAGCTGTCTACCCGCCTGCTGCCGGTCTCGGAACACGCCCCACCGCCCGTCCTCCCGCACCCTACGCCATGGCCGCGGAGATGGCCTGCTTTTCCTCCTCCGACAACGGGTGGGAGGGGACGCCCTCTCGCAGCGCCTTGGCGTAGGCGTACGAGCCCTCGCGGCTCGCCAGCACGCTCAACACCACGCCGTTACCGCGGCCGTCCAGCAAGGCCAGGCTGAAGGACAGCCGGCCTCCGGAGCCTTCAAAGGCGTCGTAGCGTACCAGGCCTACCCGCTGCACGCATCGGGCCAGCACCCCCTGAACCCGGGCCAGGTCCTCCATAGCTCGGTCGCAGTCCGCCCGCAGCCGCCCGAGT
The DNA here is from genome assembly GCA_041640435.1 of bacterium. Classification (GTDB taxonomy): domain Bacteria; phylum Sysuimicrobiota; class Sysuimicrobiia; order Sysuimicrobiales; family Sysuimicrobiaceae; genus Tepidifontimicrobium. The sequence goes on from JBEQAH010000267.1 coordinate 1,131, forward strand.
TGCTCCTCGTCTACGCTTAAGGCCCGGCCCTCTCCGGCTCGCGCCAGGCGGTCCACCCTCGCGCTCAGCACCACGAGGCACACCGTCAAGAGTGCCACCGATCCCCCCAGAACCCAGTCCAGCCACCTCACTTCGCCCACGGCGCGCCCTCCCGCGGTTCTGGCGTGCGCGCGTGCGCCTGCAACAGCTCCCAGCAGCGCGCCACGTGCCGCCTTTGGGTCCTCAGGTTGCCCACGGCCAGGCGCAAGGTGGTGCGGCCCCGGAGTACCGTGTGGGACAGGTACGCCTCGCCCGTAGCGTTCACGGATTCCAGAAGCTGCGCGTTGCGGCGGTCCAGCTCCTCGTCGGGTACGCCGGGGGGCCGGTAGCGGAAACACACGGTGGAGAAGGGCACGGGGGCCATCCGCTCGAAGTCCGGGCTTTCGTCCACCCAGCTGGCGAACTCCCGGGCCAAGTGCAAGTGGCGCCGGATGGCCTCCTGGAGCCCCCGGACGCCAAACATGCGGATCACCATCCACAGCTTCAGCGCTCGGAAGCGGCGGCCCAGCTGCACGCCGTAGTCCATGTAGTTCACCACGTCCTCCTCCGGGGTCCGGAGGTACTCCGGCACCAAGCTGAAGGCCTGGCGCAGCACCTCCGGCCGCCGGGTGTAAAAGGCGGTACAGTCGATGGGGGTGAACAGCCACTTGTGGGGGTTGACCAGGAACGAGTCCGCCCGCTCGCAACCCCTCAGCACCCACCGCATCTCCGGCAGGATGGCGGCCGCCCCGCCGTAGGCGGCGTCCACGTGCAGCCACAGCCCGTACCGCTCACACACCTCAGCCACCTGGTCGACGGGGTCCACGCTGGTGGTGGACGTGGTGCCTACGGTGGCCACCACCGCCAGCGGCCGCCAGCCCGCCTCTAGGTCTTCGCGGACCGCCTCCTCCAGGGCGTCCGCCCGCATGCGGAACTCGCGGTCCGTGGGGATCTTGCGGCACCCCTCCTGGCCCAACCCCAGCACGATGGCTGCCTTCTCCACGCTGGAGTGCGCCTGCTCGGAGGTGTACAGGCGCAGCTTCGGCAGGTCCCACCGGCCCGCCATCCCCCGGGTCCGGATCCCCAAGTCCACGGCCTCTCGGGCGGCCGCCAGCGCGCACAGGGTGGCTACGGAGGCGGTGTCCATGATCACACCGAACTGCGGCGGCAACCCGAGCATCTGCCGCAGCCAGTCGAGCGTCACCTGCTCCAGCTCGGTGGCTGCGGGACTCGTGCGCCAAAGCATGGCGTTCACGTTCAGCGCCGCGGCAAGCATCTCCCCGAGCACCCCGGGCCCGGAACCGGTGATGGCGAAGTACGCGAAGAAGGAGGGGTGGTTCCAGTGGGTGATCCCGGGCAGGAGGATGCGCTGGAAGTCCTCGAACACCGCCTCGAAGGGTTCTGCGTCTTGAGGGGGAGAGCCGGGGAGGCGATCGCGCACTTGCCCGGGCCTCGCCCGGCTGAGAACCGGGTACCGTTCCGAACCCGCGAGGTAGTCCGCGATCCACCGGCTCAGGTACTTGGCAGCTTGCTCAAACCTTTGTTCGGCTTCGTGGAGGTCTTCTGCCTCGCCGTCCATTCCTTGGCCCCTCCGTTGCTCTCACGAGCCGTTTGGACCCCGTTGGGGAGGGCCCGGTGAACGCGACCGCGCCTGGAGCGCGACCTCAAGCATACCGAGTGTACACCGTGGCGTGGGCCACCGCGGGAGGGGTGCTGCTCGTCCTCTCGCTGCCCGCCGCAGTACAGTTCC
>JBEQAH010000268.1:0-2891 GCA_041640435.1 bacterium
CCACCCGCTCCACCACCCGCTCCTGGAGCACCCGCAAGAGCTTCACCTGCATGCGGGGGGACATGTCTCCCACCTCGTCGAGGAACAGGGTGCCGCCGGAAGCCTGTTCGAACTTGCCGGGCCGGGTAGTCACGGCGTGGGTGTACGCGCCCTTCTCATGGCCGAACAGTTCTGTCTCCAGCAGCGTTTCGGGAACCGCGCCGCAGTGCAGCACCACCAACGGCCCCGCGGCTCTGCGGCTCTGGAGGTGAATGGAGCGCGCCACGAGCTCCTTCCCGGTCCCCGACTCCCCCGTGAGCAGGATCGTGGCGTCTGTGGGTGCCACGATGGACGCGATCCGTAGGACCTCCCGCATCGCTGGTGAGGATCCCACCACCCCGTCGAACCGGTAGGCCCGAGCCAGATCGTCCTGGAGCCGGAGCTGCTCTTCCCGCTCCTTCCGGCTCCGGGTGAGTTCCCGAATCCTGGCGGCCGCCGCCTCAATGCCGTCCGCCGCCGCCACCACGTCCGCGGCGCCGGCCCGCATGGCGTCCACCACCTCCGAGACCGCAGGAGCGTTCAGGGCGACCAGGATGGGAATTCCAGGGCAGCTGGTGCGAAACCAAGGGATCAACTCCGGGCGGGAGGTGACGACCGCGTGCGCCCCCTGGGCCGAAAGAGGACCGGAGGTCTGGGAGCCTGAGATAACCCGGAAGCCCTCCTCTTCGAGGAGGCTCCGCAGGCCGCAAAAGGCGGGGTCCAGGGGCTCCCAGAACACCACCGTACCGTGCCGAGGGGTTACCGACGTGGCAACACGCAGTCCCGCTGCTGTCCCCATGGCGGTCTCACGTGGCCTCCAAACGGAGTCCGTTGCTCCGTTGAGCCGGCCTCGAATCCCCCCGATCGGCTCCATCCGCGGCATGTGCAACTTCCGTGCCACAGCCTAGACGCGGAACTGCGCCACGAGGCGCTCCAGATCATCCGCCACGCGGGCCATGCGCTGCGCCCCCTCAGATGCCTCCCGGGTGCTCGCGGAGATGTGCTCGGCGCTGGCGCCCACCTGCTCCGCAGCCGCGGAGTTCTGCTGCGCGGTCTCCAGCAACCTGCGCACCGTGGCTTCAATCTGCTGGGCGCTGGCGGACAGCTGCTCGGTTGCCGCGGAGACACCCTCCGTCCGTGCCGTGACGTCGGCCACGCTCCGTCGAATCCGCTGGAACACCTCCCCCGCCTCCTCAGCCAAACGGACGCCCGCCTGGACCTCCTGATGCCCGCGCTCCATGGCCTGCACCGCCCGCTGGGTCTCCTCCTGGATCTCACCCACAATCCCCGCGATCTGCTCCGCCGCCTGGGCGGACTCTTGGGCCAGCTTGCGCACCTCCTCCGCCACCACCGCAAACCCCCGGCCCTGGTCGCCGGCCCGGGCTGCCTCGATGGCCGCGTTCAACGCAAGGAGGTTGGTCTGGGACGCGATGTCGGTGATGAGGCTCACGATCTTCCCGATGTCCTTGCCCTTCTGCCCCAACACCGCCACCACCTGGGCCATCTCCTCGGCCGCCCGCCGGATGTCCGACACGGCCTGCACCACGCGCTCCACGCGGGCGGCACCCTCCGCCGCCAGCTGGTTGGCCTGCTGCGCCGCCTGGGCGGTCTGGCTGGTGTTGTTCGCCACGTCCTCCAGGCTCTGGTTCACCTGTTGCACCGTCTGGGTCGTCTCGTGGATGCTGCGGACCTGCAGTTCTGCCGCCCTGGCCACCTCCTGCACCGCCCGGGCGATCTCCATGGCGCTACGGGCCACCTGGTCGCCCGTGGCCGCCACGTGCCGGGAGCTACTGCCCACCTCCTCGGCGCTGCTGCGGAGTTGCTGGACCATCCCGCGCAGGGCCTCCATGGCCTCCTGTAGGCCGGCCGCCATCCTCCCCAGTTCATCCTTGCCGTAGCGGGTGACCCGATGCGTGAGGTCCCCCTGTGAGAGAGCCCTGACCGCCGCTTCCACCGCGCGGACTTGGCTTACCAGAACCCGGTCAAAGACCCAGCCGAGGCCTGCCGCAACGATCAGCCCTGCCAGCAGCACACCCAGGATGCCGCGGTTCAGGGTACGCTCTAACGCCACCACCCGTTGTTCTCTGGCCTTGGCGGCCTCCTTGAGGTGCTCTTCCAGCTGATCCATCTGCTCCCGGGCGGGGTCAAAGGTGGCGCGGACGATCTGGCGCGCCTGCTCCAGGGCGTCGGCGCTCGGGATCAAACGCTGCTCGTAGTTGGACCGCAAAGCTCTCAACTGACCTCCCCAAGTCCGCAGCCCTCCGGCGAACCCTTTAGCCAGCAGCCGATCCCGTTCGTCGGTCAGATATTCCTGAGCCTTGGTGGCCCGCTCCACCGCCTGCGTCAGGTTCTCCTCCAGGAACCGAGCCAGCTCTTCGTATCGAGTGCGGTGACCGGGATCGGTCCCCAGCAGGGCGTACAGGGCGGACAGGGCCTGGTAGCCGTCCCGGTCCGCCTCCAGGATGTAAAGCATGGCGATCATGGAGGTCTGAGCCTCCACCAGTTCAGCGTGCAGCCGCTGCACCGCCCGTAACCCCATCAGACCCACACCCACAGCGACGGCTCCCAGCACGCCGACGCTGACCAGAAACTTCCAGCGGATGGACAGGTCGGCCACCCGCAGCCCAGCCTTCACCGTTTCCACCTCCGTGCCTGTACTGCAGCGCAAGGTCTGCAAGGCCCGTGCCGCACGCGGCCCGGAGCTCGGGGTGCCCTGTGATTCTGGCGGGATGCCTTACCGGTAGACGTCGAGAAATCGAGAGTCGGGTGAAGCCACCACGGCTCGCAGGCGATCCCGCACCCTGCGCACTCGATGTGCCGTCTGCTCGTTGAGGCGAGCCGCCTCCTGGAGGAGGGGAAGCGCCTGAGTTCGG
>JBEQAH010000269.1:0-2889 GCA_041640435.1 bacterium
TCCCGCACGTCGAGTCCGTACGCCTCAAAGGCCTCTTTCGTCTTCCCCCCCACGGTCCGCAGGAACTCGTCGTCGTCCGGGTAGTGGCGCTCTAATAGCTGCCGAGGTGCACGCAGCATCTTGAGCGCCACCACCTTGAGTCCCGCGCGTTCGAACCGGGCCAGGATCTCGCCCACGAGGCCCCGCTGCACGCCGTCGGGCTTGATCACCACCAATGTCCGCTCGCCCCTCAGATCGCGCAACCCGCTCACCTCCTCGGTCCCGGATCCGTTCGATTGTACGGTAGGCCGGCGCCCGAGGAGGACCCGTGGGGCGGGCCGGCGTAGACGGAGCCCTGTGCTCTGGGCCCTGGTGCTTGCGGCTGTGCTCCCTGCCGCCCGCATTCCCGCGAGCGAGGGCGCCACGGCGGGGAACGGCCAGGCCAAGTGGGCGTCTCCGGCCACCTGGACATACCTGGCGCTTGTGGTCCCCCGTTTCGGGGTGGACACGGTGGTCGTGTACCGGTCCGGGGACGGGGTGCGATGGACAACGGACGGTGTCCTTGGCCGCCCAAAGGTCCGGTCTGCCCTCCCTGCCCTGGGGGCGGGCAGAGACGGGACGGTCCACGCTGTGTGGGTGGACTACGCGGGTCCCGGGCACGTTTGGTACGCGCGGCGGGGCCCGACGGGGTGGTCGGCGGGCCGCAAGCTATCACCGGGGGAGGTGTACGCGGGCTTTCCGGTGGTGGCCGCAGGATTGGGGGGAGTGCACGTCCTGTGGTACGGCGTCCGGCCGTCGTCGCATACGCCGCACGGCGCGGCGTATGAGATCCTGCACACGATGCAAGGGCGGGCGGGCTGGACGGCGCCGCAGGTGGTCTCCCCGGGCGTCCCTGACGCGCTCAACCCGGCCGTAGGCTGGCTCGGGAGGTCCCTGCACGCAGCCTGGTACCAGTCTGACGGCCGAACCTACCGCGTCTACCACGCGGTGTGGTCTTCAGGAGGTTGGTCGGTCCCGCAGGCGATATCACCCCGCGGCGTACAGGCTATGGCCGTCTCCCTGGCCGCCTCCGCAAACGGGCTGCACGCGGTGTGGCACCAGTACGAAGGCAGCACGCCCCGCGTGGTGTACCGCCGATTGGCGCCCGAGGGCACATGGTCAGAGCCGGTGGTGCTGGGCGAGGGGACCGAGCCCGCGGTCGGTGCAATCGGGTCGAAAGTGGTGGTGGCCTGGGCGTCCGCGGGTCGGGTCTGGCTACGGGTCTCCTCCGGGGGCTTCTGGGCCGGCGCCCGGGACCTGGGTGAGGGCGCTCACCCGACTCTTTCATCCTCCTCACAACCTCTCTGGATCGCTTACACCCGCCGGTCCGGAGCAGGCCACGAGGTTCTGGTGCACCCGGTCCAGCAGGAGTTCAGCAGGCCCCGGATCGGCATCTGGTGGCTACTCGCCCTGCCCGTCCTCTACTTGCTGGGCCGCGCCCTCGGCCGCCTGCGGGTCATCCACGGGGGGAATCCGCCATAACGGCTCGACGGACAGAGGTGGCGGAGGGGGCAGGTGGGGCAGCGAGGCGCGCGGGCAACGCACACCTCGCGGCCGAAGTAAATGAGCCGCAGGGAGAACCGCGACCACTCCTCCGGGGGAACCAGCTGCACCAGCTCCCGTTCAATGGCATCCGGGTCGTCCTCCGCGGTGAGGCCGAGCCGACGGGCAAGCCGGGTGACGTGGGTGTCCACCACGATGCCCGTACCGTCCGGCCTGCGGCGGCTGTGGGGCCAGCCTGGCCACCGCTCGATCTCCGCCGCGGCAAACAGCACGTTGGCCGTCTTCCTACCCACCCCGGGCAGCTTCACCAAGGCCCCCATGTCCGCGGGCACCTGACCCCCGTGCTCTGCCAGGAGCCTCCTGCTGCACTCCACAACGGCCCGGGCCTTTTGCCGGAAGAAGCCGGTGGACCGGATCAGCGCCTCCACCTCGTGCAGGTTTGCGCTGGCCAGAGCTTCAGGCGTTGGGAATCTTGCGAACAGGCGTGGGGTGGTTCGGTTCACGGTCTCGTCCGTGCACTGGGCGGACAGAATGGTCGCCACGAGCAGCTGGAACGGCGAGCTGTGGTGGAGGGGGATCTGTGGGTCGGGATACAACGACTTGAGGACCCGCAGGATCTCCTCCAGCCGCCTCCTCCGGCGCTCCGGGGTCTCGCGGGGGAGATCCGTGGTCCCCATGCGCCCAACCCTTCGACTCCCGCCGGGTGACACTCCTTCCGGCAGGAAAAGCAGAGCACAGACCGCGTATTAGTCCACGGGGAACAAGCGCTCGAAGGCTTCCTCTGGCGGAGGTGATGCGGTGCGCTTTGGACTCGCGCAGATCCGCTACCGTTGGGGCGAGAGCCGGTCCTGGGAAGACGGGACCACAGACAACCTGGACAAGGCGGTGGAGTTCATCCGGCGGGCGGGCCGCGAGGGTGCTGCGGTGGTGGCGTTCTCCGAGTACTTCCTGGGGAACGTCAAACCCATGCCCATCCCCTGCCCCATCACAGACCGCCTGGCCCAGGCCGCCCGTGAAGCCAACGTGTACGTGATCTGCGGGGCTACCCGGGAGCTCCTGCCCAAGCCGAAGGGGGCCCGCCGGCCACCCAAACCGCGCATCTGCTCGTTCGTCATCGCACCCAACGGGAAGATCATCAGCAAGCACTACAAGCAGGTGTTCCACCCCAGCGAACGCGGACAGTACGACCCCGGGCCCAACCGCCCCACCACCATCCACGGCGTTAAGGTGGGGATCCTGGGCGGCTACGAGCTCCTCGTCCCCGAAATCGCCCGCAAACTCGCGAACGCCGGCGCCGAGATCCTGGTGGTGCAGATGGCGGCCTCCTCCGATATGCCGTACATGCTGGAGACCATGCAGTCCGCCGTG
>JBEQAH010000270.1:0-2874 GCA_041640435.1 bacterium
CGGCGGTGCAGGACATCGCCGCCACCCGTGACCTGGCCTTGGTGTCGGTGCCCGCGGGGGACGTGGCGAGGCTGCGGGAGCGCTACCCGTACTACACGCCGTTCACCATCGAGGCCAACACGTACCGGGGCCAAACGCAGCCCGTCCCCACGGTGGCGGTGATGGCCATGCTGGTGACGCGGGCCGACCTGCCGGAGGACTTGGTGTACGAGCTGACCAAGGCCATGTGGGAGAACCTGGCGACTCTTCAGCAGGCGCACGCCCGGGCCCGGGACATCCGGCCAGAGGCCGCGCGGACGGGCATGCCCATCACCATGCACGCGGGCGCCCTCCGGTACTACCGGGAGCGCGGGATCCGCTAGGGGGAAGAGCGGTGCGGCGCAGGCGGAGGAACAACCGGGACCCCCGGGTCAGCCCGGACCGCCGTGCGCCCATCTACCCCATTCGGACCGTGGCACAGATGACCGACCTCTCCCCGCAGCGCATCCGCGCGTGGGAGACAGACTACGGACTGATCCGGCCGTACCGGACGGGCGGCGGCCACCGGCTGTTCAGCCAGGAGGACGTGGAGCGCCTCCTGTGGATCAAGCGAATGGTAAAAAGGGGGCTGAGCCTCCAGGGGGTTAAGCGCCTCCTGGAGGAGGCGGCCGGGAGCCGCCGGGAGCGGTGAGCGCCGTGGGAGAGGTGGGCTACCAGGACGCGGGCGCGTGGGAGGCCGAAGGGCTCATCTCCGAAGGCCTCGACGCGCCCGCCCTGTACCGCGGGCTTTCGACCGAGTACGCCGACGTGGGCCGCCTCATCGAGTTTCTTGAGGGAAGGCTATTCTCCGGCCTCGTGCGGGTGACCCTCCCGGGCCGGGAGGCGCAGGTGCTGCTGTTCCGAGGGAAGCCCCGGGCGGCGCGCTACGCCGTGGAAGGCCACCAGCTGGAGTCCGCAGAAGCGCTGCGGGCGCTCGTTGCAGACAGCCGGTGGATGGAGGGCGAGATCTGGGTCCACGAGCTGCCGGAGGAGCTGTTCCCCGATACCTGGGAGGAGCGGGAGCCCATTGGGTGGGAAGAAGCGCCGCCACGTCCAATCCGGGAGGAGCCGCAGCCCCCCGCAGCCCCTCAAGAAGTCTTACCGACGCGGACGACTGAACCTGAGCTTCCCCAGCCCGCCCCTGCGCCAGCCGGGCCTGTGGAGGCAGAACTCGATCTGGCGGCCTGGGTGAAGGTGCTCGAGGCCTTCGTGGCCCGTTTCAAGCGGTACTGGGGTCCTACTGCGGCCGCACGGCTCGAGGCCGAGGTGGGTGGGGCGCTACAGGCAGGGGGGGCCCGGCTTCGCCGGGGGCGGCTCGAGGGCCGGCCGCAAAACCCCGAGGTGCTGCGAGCCGCTTTCCTGCGGGCCGTGGAGTTCGTGCGGGGGACGGCGGGAGGAACCTTCGCGGACCAGAGTGTGGCCGCGGCGCTGCGGGAAGCCGGCCTGCGGGACGAGGCGGCGGTACGCGCGGCCTTGGGGCTGGACTGAGGAGGCAGGACGGTGCGGACGGTCCTGGTGGTGGCGGTGGTGGTGGCGCTGGCCGTATTGTCGGTGGCCGTGGTTCTGCAGCGGCCGGTCCGGGCGGCGGACGCCCAGCGGCAGCACGTGCTGGTCAGTGCAGCGCTGGTGGCTTTTCCCCTGCTCTCCGCGGCCGCCGCACTGGGGGCCGCCGGGAGGTACCGACCCGGAGACCGTGAGCGGAGGGTGTGGGCAAGCCTCGGCGTGGCCGCAACGCTGTGGGCCGCGGGTCGGGCGGTTTTCTGGTACGCGCAAGCCTCCTCAGGTCACCCCATGCCCTTCCCATCGGCGGCGGACATCCTGACCGCGGGGTTCTTCCTCCTCGGCTTGAGCGCTGTCTACCAGGAATACCGGGCGGTGCGGGACCTGGTGGGCCCCACCCACCGGGTGGTGATGGTGGCTGTGGCCCTGGTGACGCTGGTGGTGGGCTACTTGCTGTTCCTGGCGCCGGTGGTGGCGGGCGGGCTGCGCACCACCGCGCAGTCGGTCAGTGTGGCGTTCTCCCTGGCGGGTCTGGCGCTCATCCCCCTCGCCACCGCGCCGGCCCTGGCCTTCTTCGGCGGGCTCGCGGGGTATGTGTGGCTCCTGATCTCCGCCTCCCTCGTCTGCGTTGCGGTGGCCGTGATGTGGTTCAGCAACGCGGTGTTCTTCGACGTGTGGTTTGTGGGCCACCGGAGCAACGCCCTGCAGATCGTAGGGTTTGCCTTGCTGGCGGTGGGCGCGCTGTGGCACCGGCAGCTCATGGGGGAGGCGTAGGGTGATCCACCGCTTGCCCACGGGGGACGTGCGGGAGGAGCGGACCCAGATCTCCGCCGCGGAGCTGCAGGCCCTGGTGGACGGCCTCCGGGTCCGGGACTTCTGCGGGTACGTGGAGCTCCACTGGCCGGACTGCGAGGGCGCGCTCATCCTTGCGGGGGACGGGCGGGTGTTCGCGGTGTTCCAGGCGGACGCCGTTGACCTCCGGGGTCCGGAGGCCCTGCGCCACATCGTGTCGCGGGCCGAACGGCTGCATCCCCGCGCACGGGTGGTGAGCCTGCCCCACAGCCTGGGTCCGCTGTTGGGTGCGTTGAGCGAGCTGCAGCCGCTGCACACGGGCCTGCACACCGCCTTCGTGGATCTGGACAGGTTGTCGGCCAAGCTAACCCGAGAGGGGTTCTGCGGCATGGTGGTGGTGGAAGGGGAGGGCTGGTGGGGATTTCTGCCCTTCGGCGAGGAGGGGGATGGCGCCGTCTACTACGACGGAGCGACCGTGATGGGCCGCAGCCGACAGGAGCTGATCGAAAGCCTGGTCGGTACCGGTGCGCAGGTGGAGGTTTGGGTGAACCCCACGGGGTCGGT
>JBEQAH010000271.1:0-2847 GCA_041640435.1 bacterium
GCACAGGCGGCTGCCGCCACAAGCGCCCGGGCTCGGGCGGAAGCCGATCTGCAGCGGGTGCAGCAACTCTTCGCGCAGGGCGCCGTATCAGCCCAACAGGTAGACGCGGCCCGCGCGGCCGCGGAGGCGGCCCGCGCGCAGCACGAGGCCAGCCAGGCCCAACGGCGCGCGGCGGAAGAACAGCTCCGGTCGGCCCAGGTTGCCCTGCAGCTGGCACAGGTCAACCGGCAGCAGGCGTCGGTACGGCAGCGGGACGTGGAGCAGGCGCAGGCGGCCGTGCGCCAGGCAGAGGCCACGGTCCGGCTCGCGCGGCTGCAGGTGCAGAACCTGACCGTCCGCTCACCGCTGAGCGGCGTGGTCACGCAGCGGATGGTTGACCCTGGAGAGTACGCGGCACCGGGCGTGCCTCTGCTCACCGTGGCCGACACGGGAACCGTCCGGGTGCACCTGGTGGTGTCCGAGACCCAGGTGGAGCGTCTGCGACCGGGCCAGCCGGTGCGCGTAACGGTGGACGCCCTGCCCGGCCGGATCTTCCTGGGCCGCGTGGAAGACCGCTCGCCGGCCGCAGACCCACGCACCCGAACCTTCATCGTGCGGGTGCGGGTCCCCAACCCCGACGGCGCTCTGCGGCCCGGGATGTTCGCCCGCGGCTTTGTAGAGGTGCGCCGGAGGGTGGACGTGCCCGCGGTCCCCGCGGAAGCCCTGGTCTACGAAGGGTCGCGCGCCTTCGTGTTCGTGGTGGATTCCGGCGTGGCCCGCCGGAGGGCCGTCCGGACAGGCCTGGCTGCGGAGGGCTGGGTGGAGGTAGAGGGCCTGACCGGCGGGGAGGAGGTCGTGGTGGCTGGTCAGTCGCTGTTGCGGGACGGGTCCGCTGTGGTCGTACAGCGGTAGGGGTGTGCCGTGTGGCTGACGAGACTTTCCATCCGGCGGCCGGTCCTGGTCCTCATGGCGTGGATTGCGTTGGGCGTGGTGGGCCTGCGGCTGCTGTGGACCATGCCCGTGGAGCTGCTGCCCAACATCGAGTTCCCCGTGGTCTCCGTGGTCACCGCGTACCCGGGAGCGGGGCCGCAAGAGGTGGAGAGCGCGGTCACCAAGCCCGTCGAGGAAGCCGTGGGGACCGTCTCTGGCGTGCGGGACATCCGGGGGACCAGCCAGGAGGCCCTGTCCCTGGTCCTGGTGGAGTTCACCCTCGGGACGGACTTGAACGCGGCTGCGGCGGCGGTGCGGGAGAAGCTGGAGGCGGTGCGGGCGCAACTGCCCCGGGATGTGCAGGCCCCTGTGGTGCAGCGCTTCAGCTTCTCCGCTTTCCCCATCCTGTCGCTGTCCGTCACCAGCCGGGCACGCTCACCCCAGCAGCTCCGGGATCTGGTGGACGACCGCATCCGGGGCCGCCTGGAGCAGGTGGCGGGCGTGGCCAACGTGGAGGTGATCGGTGGCCAGGTCCGGGAAATCCAGGTGGAAGTGGACCGGGATCGCCTGCAGGCGTACGGGCTCAGCCTGGGCGCGGTGACCGCGGCGCTGGCGCAGGAGAACCTGAACGTCCCGGCGGGTTCCCTGCGCGCCGGACCGAGACAGTACGGCGTGCGAGCGCTGGGCGAGTTCGCCAGTCTGGAACAAGTGCGGAATGTCCTCCTGCCCCTTTCGGGCGGCGGCGCGGTGCGGCTCGGGGACGTGGCCTCGGTGCGGGACGGGGTGGCGGAGCGGTCGCAGATCAGCCGGCTGAACGGCGAGGAGAGCGTGACGCTACTGATCCGCAAGGCGGCGGACGCCAACACCATCGCCGTGGCGGACGCGGTCAAGCGGGAGCTGGCGCGTCTTCAGGCGGAGTTCCCGGAACTGGAGGTCACCGTGGCCAACGACGCCTCCACCTTCGCCCGGGAGGCGGTGAACGACGTCTTCCTGGCCCTGCTGCTGGGCGTGGTGCTAGCGTCCGCCATCGTGTTCCTGTTCCTGCACGACGCGGTGAACACGTTCATCGTGTTCCTGGCCATCCCCACCTCGCTGCTCTCCTCCTTCGTGGTGATCGGCTCTCTGGGGTTCACCCTGAACTTCTTCACCATGCTGGGCCTCTCCCTGGCCATCGGGATCCTGGTGGACGACTCCATCGTGGTGCTGGAGAACATCCACCGACACCTGGACCGGGGAGAGCCGCCCGCGGAGGCGGCGCTCAACGGCCGGGGCGAGATCGGACTCGCGGCCGTCGCCATCACCCTCGTGGACGTGGTGGTGTTCGTGCCCCTGGGGCTGTCGGGCGGTGTGTTCGGGCAACTCCTGCGCCCCTTCGGCCTGACCGTGGCCACCGTGACCCTGTTCAGCTTGTTCGCCGCGTTCACCTTGACCCCCATGCTGGCCGCGCGGTGGCTGAGACGGCGCACCACCCTTGAGCCGGCGCCCTCCAGGACCGCCCGGCTGCTCCGGCCCGTGGAACGCTTCTACGGCTGGCTGGACGCGCGGTACGAGGGGCTGCTGCGGTGGGCGTTGCGCCACCGGGGCGCGGTGGTCCTCGCGGGCGTTCTGTCCGTGGCGGTGGCGTTTCCGCTTGCGGGCCGGCTGGGCTTTGAGTTCGTCCCCACCGTGGACCAGGGAGTGCTCACCGCGCGGATCGAGCTGCCCGCGGGCTCGAGCCTGCAGAAGACCGCGGAGGTGGCGGAGCGGGTGGAGCGGGTGCTGCGGCGCATCCCGGAGGTCGAGGCGGTCATCACCAACGTGGGGACCGCGGGGCAGTTCGCCGAGACAGGCCCCCAGTTCGCGAGCCTGCTGGTGCGCTTGCGGGAGGACCGGCGCCGCCGGGACACAGACGTGCTGGCGCAGCTGCAGTCCGATCCGGAGGCGAGCCGGATCCCGGGG
>JBEQAH010000272.1:0-2845 GCA_041640435.1 bacterium
GCCACGGTAGACGGTCCGCGGACGGATGTCGAACACCCGGGGGACCTGCTGACCCAGGGCGAGCATCACCCCGAACTTGGTCCCGTACCAGCCCCACTCTGGGAACCCGTGGTGAGTCTCTGCCACGATCTTGCCCTCTCCGATCCGGGCAGTCGACTCGGGCGTGACGTCGTTGGTAAAGATGGCCACCTTCTCGTCGCCAACCCGTGGCCCCTCCTGGGCCAGCTCCAACCGCCCTGCGGCCTCCGCGGCCAGCATGGCGCCCAGCCCCATCTCGTTGGACGCCGCCCAGATGGCATCGAGCCCGGTGGGCCAGCGGGTCAGGTAGTCCTCGGCCACCCGCCGCCCCTTCTCCCGGTTCCAGTCCGCAGGTTTGATGTCCAGGATCCGGACGTTGGGGAACGCGGAGATGACCTTGCGGAACCCATTCACCCGAGCGGTGGAGAAGAACCCTCCCGCGATCCCCTCGATCACGCCCACGTTCACGCGGATCTCGCCGCGGTTCTGGAAGTTCCGGTACACCTGTTGCCACCAAGCCAGGTCCAGGTACTGGTCCTGCCGAACGTTCACCCGGGGGCCGGCGCCCAACACCCCGGGGCCGCCGAAGTAGTCCACCAGGGAGTACGCGGACACCATGGCGGCTACGGTGTTATCGAACCCTATGTAAGAGGCCACCTGGACCCCGCGGATAGGCTCCAAGAGGTTCACGATGATCACCGGGATCCGGGCCGCGTTGGCTTTGCGGATGGCAGGGATGATCACTTCGACCTCGATGGGTGAGATGGCGATGACGCTGCACCGCCGCTGGATGAAGTCTTCGATGATCGCCACCTGGGTGGCAAACTCCGTGTGGGCCGCGGGAGCTCGACTCACCACTTGAACGGAGATCCCGTGCTGCCGCGCCTCCGCCGCGGCCTTCTCGAAGAAGTCGGTGGCGGTCTTGAAAACCCCCGTGATGTCCGGTGGCGTCCAGCACAGGGTGATCCGTTGTGGCAGCCTGGGAGCTGCCTCGCTCCCGGCCCCGGTGGGGCCGAGAAGGCCGAACGCGACAACGAGTGCAGTCACCAAGATCCATCGCGACATCTCACCGCCCCCCTTTCCATGAGGTTATGGTCTGGCCTCCCGCTGCGTGGTTCCCGACTCCCACCTCCCTTCGGTCTCACCGCTCCAGGCGGATGCGGTACCGGTAACGGTCTGCTGGGTAAAAGCCCTCCACATACTCCACCGCCCGGCCGTCTTTCGCGAACGTACCGCGGCGGATGATCAACACGGGCTCCCCCTCTTCGATGCCCAGTTCCGCAGCGGTGTGCTCATCCGCCACTCCCGCCTCGATGATCTGCACCGCCTCCCCCAGCCGAATCCCGTACTTGCCCTCCAGGAGCTCGTAGAGGGAGCCGGAGAAGTCTTCCCGCGGGTCCACGCCCAGGGAGACGGGCAGGTAGGACACGAGCAGTACCACGGGTTGCCCGTTGGCGCACCGTACCCTCTCGATCCGCAGGAAGGGCTCATCGGCACTCAGTCGGAGGGTCTCCCGCGCGCGGCGGGGGGGAGTCTGTACCACCTCCACCTTGGTGCTGCGGGTGGAAGGCTCCAGGCCCACCGCTCGCATCTCCTCAGTAAAGCTCAGCAGACGAGGGAGGGGTTCCACGATTTTGGGAGGCGCCACGAACGTTCCCTTGCCCTGCTTGCGGATCAAAAGGCCTTCCATGACCAGCTCGGACAGAGCCTGGCGGATCGTGGCACGGCTGACGCCGTAGATCTCCTGGAGCTCCGGTTCTGAGGGGATGGTGGAACCCGGGGGCCACTCTCCGGCTTCGATCCGACGGCGGATGTCTTCGCGGACCTGGTAATAGAGGGGGATCACGCTATGCAGGTCTACGCGAGCCACGTCCATCCCCAAAGAGACTGACATCCAAACGTTAGGATGTCCGTATGAGTATATGCAAGGCGATTGTGTGTTCGATTTTATGAAATCCGCTGCTTCAGTCCCCGTAGTAGATGTGGACAGCTTCCGGGTGCCAGATCTCCGCGGGATCCCGGGCCGCGCGAGCAGGCTCTCGGAGGCGGTGGTAACTCCCTGCGAAGAACACCAGCGGCCGCAGCGGGGCCTCGCTGCGGTACAGGGCCTGAACCTCTCCGAGGAACAGCCTATGGTCCCCTGCCTCGATCACTTGGTGCAGGGTACAGCCCACGCTGGCCAGCGAGCCCACTAGGCGCGGCCCCCCCACCCACGGCTCCAGGCGGTAAACGGGGGGCTCGGGAGCTTGCCACATGCCTGCGAAGTACCGCGAGAGCGTTTCCTGGTCTTCTGCCAGGATGTTGAGGGCGAAGGCGCCCGCTTCCTCTAAGAAGAGGTTCATGCGAGCCCGCTTCCCCACGGACACGCAGACCAGCAAGGGGTCCAGGGATACGGACATCACCGCGTTGGCGGTCATGGCGTGCACCCGATCCTCTATGGCTGCGGTCACCACCGTGACGCCGGTGGCGAACAGCCCCATCACCCGCCGAAATTCCCTGGGGTCGGGGGACCGTTGGTGCGGGCTACTCGCCGACAACCGGGACCTCCGCCGGCAGGGCGGGCGCCTCGCGCTCCGCCCGCTCCAGGAACTCCCGCACCCGCTCCATGTACGGCCGGCGGTCGTAGGACTGGAACATGGCCCCCGCCATGCGTACGGGATCCCCGAAGAAGAAGCGTTCGTAGAGGACCTGGCGGGACCCAAAGGCGCTGAGGGCGATGTCCCACGCGAGCCGGAACAGCTTGATCCGCTCCACCGCGTCCGCCCGCGCCGCCTGGTAGTAGCGCCGGATCTCCGGGGCCAGCGGCCCCTTGAGGTCCTCCTCGGTG
>JBEQAH010000273.1:0-2829 GCA_041640435.1 bacterium
GCGGGCTTCGTGTTGGCGGTGGACCTGCTGGTCACTCTGGTGGAGCGACGGTTGCTGCGGTGGAAGCCGCCGTCGCACGTGGAAGAAATCCTGTAGGGGAGGTGGTACGCGTGCGCGGGATGGTGCGATGGATTGCGGTGGTGCTGGGGCTCATCGCCCTCGCCATGCCGGCCGCCGGGCAGGGACGGCCCGAGCGCAGCCGGCTCGTCCTCGCGGTGGGTGGCAAGGAGGCGTTGGTGTACCTGCCCCTCACGGTGGCAGAGCGGCTGGGGTACCTGCGGGAGACGGGGATTCAGATCGACATCCAAAACTTCGCCGGGGGTGGCCAGGCCCTGCGGGCGTTGGTGGGCGGCAGCGCGGACGTGGTGAGCGGGGGCTACGATCACACGATCCAGATGCAGGCCCAAGGGCGGGACATCCGCGCCTTCGTCATGCAGACCCGTTACCCCGGGCTGGTGCTGGCGGTGACCAAAGCGGCGCACGACGGCGGCGTGCGGACCTTCGCGGACCTGCGGGGCAAGCGGATCGGGGTCACCGCCCCGGGCTCCTCTACCCACTTCTTTGCGAACTTCCTGCTGACCCGCGCGGGCTTGGCCCTGGGCGACTTCTCGGTGATCGGCATCGGTGCCGGGGCCACCGCGGTGGCGGCGGTTCGCAATCGCCAGGTGGAAGCCCTGTCCCACGTAGAACCGGTGATCTCGTTGTTGGAGAGCTCAGGGGATATCGTGGTGCTGGCGGACACCCGAACCACCAACGGTACCCTCCGGACCTTCGGCGGGCCGTACCCGTTCACATGCCTATACGCCAACGCGGAGTTCATCGAGCGCAACCCGAACACCGTGCAGGCCCTGACCACGGCCATGGTGAAGGCCCTGCAGTGGATCCGCACGCGCCACAGCGTGGAGGACATCGTGCGGGTTATGCCGGAGGAGTACTACCAGGGGAACCGGCAGATCTACACGCGGGCGGTGGCGGCCATGCTGCAGTCGTACTCGCCCGACGGGCGGATGCTGGAGGCAGGCCCGCCCAACGTGCTGCGGGTGCTGTCCCAGTTCGATGCGCAGGTGAGCCGGGCCCGCATCGACCTGTCCAAGACCTACGAGACGCGGTTCGTGGAGGCGGCGCTCAAACAGCTGCGGGGTCGGTAGCCTCGGGCCGGGCGCCTGAGCAGGAGATCCTTCGGGCCGCACTTCGTCCCCGAGAGCGTCGAGGCAGGTGGGCCGGAGGCCTGGGGCCGATAGCTCGCGGTCGGCCGGGGAGTGCGGTCGGGGTCAACCGCAGGTGGCCCTGGCCCGGGCCTCCCGGGCCGCGCGGCGGGCCAGGCGCAGCGGCTCGGGGGTCCTGTGACGCCGGACCAGCGCGGCCACCACCTCAGCGGCAGTTTCCGGGTCGGTGCGCCAGGCGGCGTGCACGCAAATCGGCCGGGTCCCTGGCCGCGTGCGAATGCAGTAGCCCACCACCTCACCTTCCAGGACCAGGGGCGTGCGTGCGCCCCGCAGGTCCGCGGGTTGCTCCGCGCGGCTCAGGAGAGGGCGGTCGGTGACCCCCACCGTCGGGATGGCCAGCACCGCACCCAGGTGCAGGGCAAGGCCGGCCCGGCGCGGGTGGTCGCGGCCGGTGGCGTTCACCAGCAGCAGGTCGGGCTGTCGCGGAAGAGCCCGCACGGCTGCTTCCAGGATCGGCCCCTCCCGGAGCGCCAGCAGCCCGGGTTCGTAGGGTGCCCCGAGAACCCCGCTCACCACGGCGACCTCCAAACGATGTGGCGTCCAAAGCACGGCCGCCGCCCAGCCGGGCTCACCCTCCCGCCCGCGTCCTTGTCGGCCGAGCGAGCTACACACAAAGCACGCCCCGGCCACCCAGCCGGGCTGGGGAACCCACGGCGGAGGGCGGAGCGCCGCCACCGCCACCTGCTGCACCACCAGCGCCTCTCGCGCAGAAGGCCAAGGGAGGGATTCCACACCGCCGACCTTCGCGGGAGGGAAGGCCTCCCCTGCAGGAAGGGGGCGGGTCGGCGGCGGAAGCCACACCGGGATGAGGTGTTCCGTCCGGGTCGGCTGCTGCGGATTTGCGCGCAGGCTGGAGGAGTACGCTCAGCACCTGGATGCGGTGGAGGTGCAGCAGACCTTTTACCGGCTCCCGCAGGTCCGGACCGCACAGGGCTGGCGCCGCCGCGTCCCGGAGGGCTTCGTGTTCACGCTGAAGGCCTGGCAGCTCATCACGCACCCGCCCACGAGCCCCACGTACCGCAAACTGGGCAGAACCGTCCCCGCCTCCCGCCTGGACCGGTACGGCTCCTTCGCGCCGACCGAGGAGGTCCAGCAGGCGTGGGCTCAGACGCTGGAGGTGGCGCGGGCGCTGGGGGCCTCTGTGGTCGTGTTCCAGTGCCCCGCCAGCTTCCGCCCCACTCCGCAGAACGTTGGTAACCTCCGGCACTTTTTCCAGACCGTGCCCAGGGACGGCCTGGCCTTCGCGTGGGAGCCCCGGGGGACCTGGCCTGCGGACCTGGTGAGAAGCCTGTGCCAGGAGCTGAACCTGGTTCACTGCACCGACCCCTTCGTGGCGGAGAGCGTCTACGGCGCCTTCCGGTACTACCGGCTGCACGGCCGCGGCGGCTACCGCTACCGGTACACCGACCGGGATCTGGAGGAGCTTCGAAACCGGTGTCCCGCACCCGCGTACGTGATGTTCAACAACGTGAGCATGTGGGACGATGCCCTGCGCTTCCGGAACCTGGTGGCCGGCTCCGGTTAGAGGCGCGTCACCTTCACCGCGGAGGGGAGTTCTCGCGCCGGTACGCCACCAACACCCCATCCCGCAGGGGCACCACGG
>JBEQAH010000274.1:0-2810 GCA_041640435.1 bacterium
GCGCGTCGTACGGACCCACCTCCGGCCGAGCCGCGGGCATCGCTTTCACCTCCACCACGGCCTCCCCGCCGAGCGGCACGGCCACCGCGGAGGGCTTCAGCCACAGCTGGCGCACGGCGAGCGCGGCCCTCAGCGACCGCGCCCAGGTCGAGGCGAGGAGCTCGGGCGAGGTCCCGTTGCTCCGCGCTAGATCCCGGTCAACGGTGATCACTCGCACGCCGTCCACCACCACGTCCACCCCTCCTGCCTGCGGAACCAAGTGGATGGACGCGTCCCCGCGGGAACGCAGCCGGCGAAGCCGCGCCGCCACCGCCTCCGCCCGCCCCGTAGCCCCTGGGCCCCGCAGCCGCAGCGCCACCCTGCCGTTCACCTGGACGGCCGCGACCCCGCCCGCCCGCACCACGTCTACGTCCGGAGGCGGCGCCGGGGGCTGGGCGGCCGCTGTAGCCACCAGGGCCCACAGGACTGCGGCGGGGAAGAGGACGCGCAGCCGCATGCGCAGGGGAGCTACGAAGACCCCGCGTTTTGACCCCCGATCCCTACCGCGCGTTCCAGGGCCTGCACCCTGCGCAGCAGCTCCGGCAGGCGGCGGCGAGCAAGCTGTTCGGCAAGTTCCTGGCGCCGTGGCTGCGCGGGGTGCCCGTACACGGTCTCCCCGGCTTCCACGTCCTTGGTAACCCCACTCTGAGCCAGAACTACCGCCCCGGCACCGATGCGCACGTGGTCGGCCACGCCCACCTGGCCTGCCAGCACGACCCCGTCTTCCAGAACCGCGCTCCCCGCAATTCCGCACTGGGCGGCGATCAGACAGAATCGGCCGATCCGTACGTTGTGCGCCACCTGTACCAGGTTGTCGATCTTGGTCCCCGCGCCGATGCGGGTCTCTCCCAGGGTGGCGCGGTCCACGGTGGTGCACGCCCCGATCTCCACGTCGTCCTCCACCACCACCACGCCCACCTGCGGGATCTTCCGGTGTCCGTGCTGCCCGGGCACGAACCCGAACCCGTCTGCGCCCAAGACGCAGCCAGCGTGCAA
The DNA here is from genome assembly GCA_041640435.1 of bacterium. Lineage (GTDB taxonomy): Bacteria > Sysuimicrobiota > Sysuimicrobiia > Sysuimicrobiales > Sysuimicrobiaceae > Tepidifontimicrobium. The sequence continues at coordinate 1,036 of JBEQAH010000274.1, forward strand.
CACCACTCGGTCGCCGACCCTGGTGCCCTCGAGGACCACGACGTGGGGGTAGAGCACGCAGTCCTCTCCCACCGACGCGTGCGGGCCCACGTACGTGAACGGGTAAAGCACTGTGCGCGCACCCACTTCCGCGCCCTCCTCCACCACCGCATACGCACCGAGGCTGACCCCTGGACCCAGACGCGCGCTAGGGGCGACCTGCGCCGTGGGGTGAACCCCTGTGGGGTGGTGGCGACGGGGCCCCAAAAGCTCCAGCAGCACCGCCAGCGCCCTACGGGGCTCCTGGACACGGATGGCGGGGGGCTGAACCTCCAGATCCCTTGGAACCACCACCACGCCGGCGCCGCGCTCCAGGGCCGTGCGCAGGGCCTCCCGAGACCCGCAGACCACCACCGCGTCCGGCCCGGCGGCCTCCGGCGAAGCCACCCGCAGGACCCGCGCGCCCGGATCGCCCAGGAGTTCCCCGCCCAGGTGTCGGGCCAAATCCGCCAGGGTCATGGCATCAACGCAGGCGCTCCAGGACCTGGTCTGTCAGGTCGCGACCCCCGAGCACCGCGGCGCTCTTCACCACCACGACCCGGATCCGCTCCCGGCGTGCCACCTCTGCCACCACCTCCCGCAGCCTGCGGTTCAGCCGCTCCTCCAACTCCGCCCGCAGCTGCTGCAGCTCCCGCAGGTACGCCAGCCGCTGCTCCTCCAGCGCGCGGCGATCCAGCCGCTGGGCGGCCAGGGACAGCTCCGCCGCCATTAGCTTCTCCCGGTCATTGAGCTGCTTCTGGTAGGAGAGGGCGAGCACGCTCTCGTTCAACACCCGCTGGGTGTCCACCACCCCCACGGCTTGGCGACCGCAGCCAGCCACCAGGACCGCAAGGGTGAGGCTGACTACCAGGCGCACCCCTCGGCTTCTCATCGCTTCTCCCGCAACCTCCTCAGCACCGCGTCCGTGATGTCGGTGGCGTTCTGGTGGGACACGTACCGGACCAGGACCAGGTCCAGGCCCCGCTCCAGCGCCACCTGGGCCACCTCCACCCGCACCTCCGCCAGGATGGCGGCCTCCAGGTCCGCCTGCTGCGCGCGTAGCGCAAGGAGCTGCTGTCGCAGCTGCTCCTGCCGCGCCCGCTCCTCCGCTAGGTAACGCTCCCGGGAGTGCTGCGCCATCCGCTCCAGCTGGCGCCGCACCCGCTCCGCGGCGTCCTGCGCCTGGCGGGTGGCTTGCCGCTCAAGCTCCTCTTGCCGTGCGCGCACGGCCTGCTGGAACCGCCGCTCCCGCTCCCGGGCCGCTTCCTCCAGCCGCGCGCGGACCGCGGCCTCCTGGTCCTGCAGTCGCCTGCGGGTCTGGGCCTCCAACTCCTTCCGGTAGGCCTCCAGCTCCTCCCGGGCCCGCTGTTCCTCCTGCTGGGCGAACTCCCGCACCGACCGCTGCTCCTGCTCCGTAAACGCCTGGATCTTTGCGTCCCGCTCCTGCTGCAGGCGTTCGTACTCCTTCAGGAGGCGGTCGTACTGCTGCCGATCCGCGTGTTGCACCGTCTCCAGCTTGAGGCGGAGGTTCAGGAGGGGAAGTCGGTACTCCTGGGCCACCTGCTCCTCGTAGGCCCGGATGCGGGTCTGCATCTCCTTCTGCCGTGCCTCCACGCGGCGCCGCAGCCTCTCCTGAACCTCTTCCTGTCGGGCCAAGAGCGCCTGCTGCGCTTCCGCCTGCAGCTGCCGGCCGTACGCCTCTAGCTCTGCGTGGGCCTGTCGCCGCATGGCCTCCAGCTCACGCCGGTACGTTTCCC
>JBEQAH010000275.1:0-2786 GCA_041640435.1 bacterium
CGCCCCTGTACTTCTGGCTCGTGGCCGCCACCGCTTGGTTGTTTGGTCTTGGCGAGTTCACCGCGCGCCTGTGGTCCAGCCTGTTCGGCACGGGGTCAGTGATCCTGACCTACCTTTTGGGCCGCGCCTGGTTCTCCCACCGGGCCGGCCTGCTGGCGGGTCTGGTGCTGTGCACCACCATCCACTGGTTCGCCCAGGCCAGGCTGGCGGTGTTCGACACGGTGCTGGTGTTCTGGATGCTGGCGGCCGTGGCGGGCGTGTGGGCCGGGCTGCGGGGTCGGCGGGCCGGTTACCTGGCGGCCTTCGCGTTTGCGGGGCTCGGCACGCTCACCAAGGGCCCGGTGGCCGCGGTGCTTCCTGGGCTGGCGGCGGTGCTGTACCTGGGGTGGCGCAAGGAGCTGGGTCGGCTGCGGGAGGTGCCTTGGGGGTGGGGGCTTGTTCTGTACGCGGTGCTCGGGCTCTCGTGGTACGCGGCGGGGTACCTGCGGCACGGCCAGCCGTTCTTGGATTCGGTCTTGGGCTACTACACCGTCCATCGCTTCGTGGGCGTGGTGGAGAACCAGGCGGGGCCGTGGTGGTACTACGGGCCGGTGCTGTTGCTGGGCGGGGTGCCTTGGAACGCCTTCTGGCCGCTTGCGGCGCTCTGGCTGCTGCGCGGCGCGCAACCCTGCTTCCCCCTGGTGTGGTGCGGGCTTGTGTTCGTCTTCTTCAGTGCGGCGCAGACGAAGCTCCCCAACTACATCCTTAGCTTTTACCCCATGGCCGCGGTGGCCACCGGAGCCTTCCTGGACGCCCACCTGGACCGGCCGCAGGCGCTTCGGTGGGGATTTGGAGGGGCTGCTGTCCTGTGGCTGGTGTTCTGTGGTGCGGTGGCCGCGTACGGCCTTCTTTGGTACCCCCAGCAGGCCGGAGAACTCCTCCCAGCCCTTGGGGCGGCTCTGGGCGCATTCGGGACCGGCGCGGTGGCGGGCGCGTGGTGGGCTGTGCGCGGGGACGCGCGAGCGGCGTTGAAGGCGCTGAGTGCGGGCACCGTCCTTCTGTTCGCGGTGTTGGTGGGCTGGGTGTCGCCCGAGGTGGACCGATACCGCCCGCTGCGGGAAGTCGGTGCCGCTGCCGCGTCGTGGGCCCGGCCGGGCGACGTACGGGTCGGCTATCGCATCCCCAACGGGATCGTGTTTTACTCCGGGCTGACCTGGAAAGCGTACCTGGACACCGAGCCCGTTTGGCGAGAGCTGTGCCGGGCGGGAGCCGCGCGGACTCTGGTCGTTGCGCCGGTTTCGGAGCGCGCGGCACTCGCATCCTTGAACGCCGGGCTGCGCTTGCTGCAGGAGGTGGGCGGCTACGGCGTGTGGGAGAAGCCCGCGGGCCGGAGGGTATCGTGTCCCACGATCCGGTGAGGGTGTCCGTGGTGCTGCCCACGTACAACGAGCGGGAGGCCCTGCCCGAGCTCGTGGGTCGGCTCGCCCGAGCCCTCCGGGGAGGCTACGAGGTGGTCGTGGTGGACGACGCCTCGCCCGATGGGACCGCGGAAGTGGCCCGTGAGCTGGCCCGGACGCATCCGGTACGGGTCGTGTGGCGTCCAGCCAAGCTCGGGCTTGCGAGCGCGGTGGTGGACGGCGCGCGGGCCGCGCGCGGCGCGGTGGTGGTGGTCATGGACGCAGACCTTTCGCACCCGCCGGAGGTGGTCCCGGCCCTGGTGGAGGCGGTGGAGCGTGGTGCGGACGTGGCCGTGGGCTCCCGCTACCTCCCTGGAGGCGGGGTGGACCGCTGGCCGCTACACCGGCGCTGGATGAGCCGGGTGGCGGTCTGGCTGGCTGGCGCGTGCCTGGGCCCGCGGATATCCGACCCCGTGTCCGGCTTTTTTGCCTTGCGGCGCGACTGGCTGGTGGGCGCTCGCTTGGAAGGGGTGGGCTACAAGGTTCTGCTGGCGCTGCTCGCGGAGAACCGCCGCGCGCGGGTGGTGGAGATCCCCTACACCTTCACCGACCGCCGCGCCGGCCGCAGCAAGCTCGGGGGGCGCGAGGTTTGGAACTACCTGCGGCTGCTGTGGCGTCTGCGTAGGGAGTGGCGGTGAGTGCGGCCGCCACGCGGTGCCGGTATGCTGGGTGGGATGGACGTCGGTTTTTTACTGGTCCCTGTCCTGTTCCTGGTGAGTGGGGTCATCGCGTGGGTGGGCAACGCGGTGGGCCGCCGGGTGGGCAAGGGACGGCTCAGCCTGTTCGGGCTGCGACCCCGGACCACGGCCCAGATCGTCACCGTGGCCACGGGCATGCTCATCAACGTGCTGACCCTGGGCGCGGTGCTGGCCTTCTCCCGCGACGCTCGGGTGGCCCTGTTCGAGCTGCGGGAGACCCTGGGAGCCCTTGAGCGCCGCGCGGAGCTGCTGCGGGGCGAGATCCGGGCCCTGGAGCAGGGTGACATCGCGGTGTTGCGTGGCCAGGAGGTGGCCCGGGGCCTGCTCGACGGCCGCCGCAGCGCCGAGGAGATCGGCCAGGCGTTCTTCAGGGTCCGCCAGCAGGCCGTGGAGTTCGTCACCGCGCAGGGCGCTGCGCCCGACGCGGCCGGGAACGTGATCCTGCCCGACCCGCCTGGCCTCCAGTGGGAAGCCATAGAGCGCATTGTCCGCCAGCGCCAGCGGGAACTGGTGGTGCGGCTCGTGAGCACCAAGAACGTCCTGAGCGGGAATCCGGTCCCGGTCACCGTGCAGATCGTGCCGAACCAGCGCGTGTTCCTCCGCGGCCAAGTGCTGGGGGAGGCGCGCGTGCGTCCTGGACCGCGCCAGGTGG
>JBEQAH010000276.1:0-2739 GCA_041640435.1 bacterium
CCTCGGTGGCCTCCAGCACCACCTCCACCAGCCGCTCGGTCTCGGGCCGGGGGATGAGGACGCGCTCGTCCACCACAAGCTCCAGGCCGAAGAACTCCCGCTTGCCCAGCAAGTACGCCAACGGACGCCGTGCCGCACGGCGCTCCAGCAGGTCCGCGTACCGCTGCCACGCGTCCGGGGGAAGCGAGCTGTGCCACCGCGCGTACAGCTGCGCCCGATCCAGCCCGAGGCTGTAACGCAACAGGACCTCGGCCTCCAGGCCCGGCTCCTGCACACCCGAAGCCGCCAGGTGCTCCCGCCCCCACAGGTATGCCTGGCGCAGGGTCACGCCGCCTTCTCCCGCGCGGTGCAGACTCTCGCCCCCTCGGCCTTCCACCGGCGTTCCGGCTCTCATGGCGCCGTGGGCAACTGCTCGAGGGCTTCCACGCGCTCCCGGGCTGCGAGGGCGTCCAGGATGGGGTCCAGCTCGCCGTCCAGCACCGCGTCCAGACGGTGAATCGTCAGTCCGATCCGGTGGTCCGTGACCCGGTTTTGGGGGAAGTTGTACGTCCGGATCCGCTCGCTGCGCTCCCCCGTGCCCACCTGCTGCCTGCGGGCCAGGGCGATCTGCCGCTGCTGTTCGCGGCGGCGGCGCTCCAAAAGATGTGCCCGCAGGATCCGAAGGGCCTTCTCCCGGTTCTGGTGCTGGGAGCGCTCGTCCTGGCAGGTGACCACGATGCCCGTGGGCAGGTGCTTGATCCGGACCGCAGTCTCCACCTTGTTCACGTTCTGGCCTCCGGCCCCTCCCGCGCGGAACGTCGACACCTCCAGCTCCTCCGGCCGGATCTCCACCTCCACCTCCTCCGCCTCCGGCAGGACTGCCACGGTGGCGGTGGAAGTGTGGATGCGGCCGGAAGCCTCCGTCACGGGGATCCGCTGCACCCGGTGCACCCCGCTTTCGTGCTTGAGCCGGCTGTAGGCGCCCTTCCCAGCGATCCCCAGGGTGGCAGACTTCACGCCCCCCAAATCCGAGGGCTGGAGCTCCAGCACTTCCACCTTCCAGCCCATGCGCTCGGCGTACCGCGTGTACATGCGCAACAGATCCGCGGCGAACAACGCCGCCTCCTCGCCGCCCGCGGCGGGCCGGATCTCCACCAGGATGTTCCGATCTTGGTAGGGATCCTGCGGGGCCAGGGAAGCCTCAAGCTCCGCCAGCAGCGCCCTGCGCCGGGCGTCCAGGCGCTCCACCTCCTGGTTTGCCAGCTCCCGCACCGCGGGGTCTGGGTCCAGGAGCAGCGCCCGCGCCTGCGCCTGCTCTGCTTCCAACCGGCGCAGCTCGCGCCACCGCTCCACCATCTCCGAAAGCTCCCCGTGTTCGCGAAGGAGCATCCGGTACCGGGCCGGGTCCGCGAGCACCTGCGGGTCTACTAGTCGCCGGGTCAGCTCCTCGTAGCGGCGCTCGAGCTGTTCCATGCGGTCCAAGGGGATCTCCATAGCGCCTCACGCCACCGTCCGCTCCAGGGACCGCTCGTCTTCTCGTTCCAGAACCCGCTGGAGGGCCCGGATGGCCACCTCGACCTGGGCGGGATCCGGCTCCCGCGTTGTGAGCCGTTGCAGCCACAAGCCCGGAACCACCAAAGGCCGAAGCCAACGCGAGCGGGCTCCCGCCCGGATCACTTCGTACGCCAGGCCCGCGATGACGGGTACCAACAGCACCCGGGAGGCGATGCGCAGCGCCAGTGGAGGCTTGCCCAGCAGGGAGAACACCACCACGGCCACCAGAACCACCACGAGCAGGAAGGACGTCCCGCAGCGGGGGTGGAACCGGCTCTGTCGCTGCACCTCCGACACCACCAGGGGAACCCCCTGCTCCCACGCGTTGACGGCCTTGTGTTCCGCACCGTGGTACATGTACACCCGCCGGAGGTCCGGCAGCAGGCCCACCAGGCCCACGTACACCACCAGCACCGCGGTCCGCAGCCCGCCCTCCAGCAGATTGAACCCCACGGGGCCAAGACCCGGGTCCACCCAGCGCACGAGGACCGTCGGGAATACGAAGAACAGCCCCACGGCCAGCCCCACACCCAAGCCCAGGCTCAAGGCCACCTCCCGGGCGTTGAGCGGCCGGCCCATCTCGGACTCTACCGCTTGGTTGGCGGAGTACACCAGGGCCCGCACGCCGACAGCGAGAGCTTCCCACAGCACCACCACCCCGCGCACCACCGGCAGCCGCGCCCACCGATTCCGGACTAGCAAACTCGGCCTGTGGACCACCTCCTCGGCCACCTGCCCGTCCGGCCTGCGGACCACGGTGCTGACCCAGTGGGGTCCCCGCATCATGACCCCCTCCAGGACCGCCTGACCTCCGATGGCTGCGCGCGGGGCTGTCACTCCAGACCACCTCGGCTCCATGGTAGCCGCCACCACAGGAGGGGACCAAGCGGGCCCACTCCCGCCAGAAGACAAGCCTGAGGAAGGCCGAGGTTTGTGGAACGCTGGCGCTAGGCGTCCATCCCGTACTTGCGGAGGAAGCGCTGGACGCGTCCCTCGGCGTCCACGATCCTGCGCTGCCCCGTGTACAGCGGGTGGCACTGGGAGCACACCTCAACCCGCAGGTTGCGCCGCGTGCTGCCCGTGATGAACGTCTCTCCGCACGCGCACACCACCACCGCCTCGAAGTAGGGCGGGTGAATCCCCTGCTTCACTTGAACACCTCCGATGGCAAACGAAACTAATTTTACCACGTGCGGGGAAAACGCC
>JBEQAH010000277.1:0-2732 GCA_041640435.1 bacterium
GTCCTGCTTCCAAGCGGCGCGCAGCGCTGTGGCGAGCACCACCACCACCGGGACCGCCAGGACCGCCTCAAGCCACGCAGCCGCCGACGACAGAGAGAAGTAGCTGGCCGTACCCAGGGCGCGGCCGCCAAAGCCCACCACGTGGACGATCTGCAGCGGCAACGTGGTCGGCAGCGTCGGCCGCCAGGGCGGGTCGAAGCGGCCGGACTGCAGGTGGTGCAGGACGACAGCAGACCACGGGGCGAAGACGAGGGCGCTCACGACGAGAGGGCCTGCGACCCACCGCAGACCGGATGCGCGTCCCTGCCAGGCGCTGTACAGCACGATAGACCCCACGAGCAGGGGACCCAGCGCGTGCGTGTACAGCAGAGCGCTCGCCGCAAACGCGAGCCGTAGACCCGCCCCGCTCCGGCTTTCCAGGACCCCCTTCGTCGCCAAAGCGGCGAGGAAGTACAGAAGGGTCACGAGCGCCGATCGCGTGGCTTCCACGGATGCTTGGAGGAACAACGGGGAGGCTGCGAGCACCAGCACGCTCAAAGCCGCGGCCCGCTCTCCGGCCCTCAGCACCGCCAGACGGCGCAGGGCTTCCAGGTTGCAGAGTGCCAGGGCTGCGGAAAGTCCCCGAAGCGCCCGCTCGGAGTCGCCAAACAGGGACTTCCACACCTTCAGGAGTGCGTAGTACAGGGGTGGGTGGGCGTCGTGCTCGCGCACATACGGCACCAGCTCCCGCCAGGGCTGTGAGGCCACCTTCCAGGCGAACAGCTCGTCAAACCACAGGCTGCGGGCCCCCAGGACACCGTACGCCCCCGCGACCACGAGGCAAGCCAGGACCAGGCTACGCTTGGACTCGTCCACGGCTGACATGTTGGCACACCGTCAGGCCACAGGGCAGACCACGTGCCACCTCCTCGGGAGCCGCGCAAGGGCTTCCGACTTCGACGGGGATGGCCCGCCGAACCTGTGGGGTTCCCGCTCGACGAAAACCCCTCCTGGTCCATAGCCTGAACCTGTATGGCGTCCAACCCTCTCGTCACCGTGTTCCTGTACGCGCTCGGAACAGCCCTGTGCACAGGCCTCGGCGCGTTGCCCTTCGCCGTCGTCCGCCGGGTGCCCACCGGCTGGCTTGGAGTCATGAACGCCGCCGCCGCGGGTCTTATGTTGGCCGCCAGCTTCGGCCTGGTGTACGAAGGGATCGGCCACAGCCTGACCCGGACCGTTGCGGGGACGCTCCTTGGCCTCGCCTTCATCACTTGGAGCTCGCAGGCTCTGCACCGGTCCCAGCACGTGTACCTGGGAAACCTATCCGGCCTGGACGCCCGTAAGGCGGTGCTCCTGGTGGGGATCATGACCGTGCACTCGTTCGCCGAAGGTGTGGGGATTGGCGTTTCCTTCGGCGGTGGGCAGACCCTGGCCATGTCCACGACCCTGGCCATCGCTGTCCACAACATTCCGGAGGGACTTGCCATCAGCCTTGTACTGGTCCCCCGTGGGGAGTCGGCGTGGCACGCAGCGTGGTGGAGCGTGTTCAGCAGCCTTCCGCAGCCGCTGATGGCTCCCGCCAGCTACCTGTTCGTTGAGAGCTTCCGCGCACATCTACCCACGGGCCTTGGTTTCGCCGCCGGCGCGATGATCTGGATGGTGTTCTCGGAGCTCATCCCGGATGCCCTGAAGCAAACTCCTGAAGGTACAGTCGGCAGTACAGTTACGGTCACCGCCCTGGCCATGGTGGTGTTCCAGACCCTGATCAGGGTCTAGGCGCCCTTCTTAACTGTCTGTCCGCGCCGCGATGGCATTGGATCATGTGTTCGCCCTTGCAGGTCAATTTGTCTGGCATTAGTCTAGTCGATGAAGTTGTATCATACTTGGAGTACCCTTGGCTGCACTGAGCTCCTTGCTTAATGGTCTCCGCGCGGCCATTTCCGCGCCTGAGCCATTGCCCAGGTACGAGCGGCTGGCGCGACACCTCGGGCGGGAAATCCGCCAGGGCCGGCTTGCGCCGGGCACCCCTCTGCCCCCCGAGTCCGAGCTTGCCGCCCTCCTGGGTCTGAGCCGCCAGACCGTGCACCATGCGCTCGCAGTCCTGGCGAGAAGGGGCCTTGTGGTCCGCCGGCGGGGTGTGGGTACGTTCGTGGCCGCCCCTCAGGTGGAGCAGCCGCTACCGGGGCTCTACAGCCTGTTCAAGAGTCTCACCGCCCAGGGTCACGTCGTCTCCAGCCGCCTTTTGGGCTTTCGGCTGGCCGCCCACGAGGAGGCCTCGCCTTTGCTCACCGGAGGCCCCTTCGAGCCGGTCTACGAGCTCACACGGCTGCGCCTGGTAGACGGCGAGCCCTTCGCCATCGAATCCCTCTACCTACCACGAGAGCTGGGTGAGGTGCTCCCCCTGGAGCGGGTCGCGCGCGAACCCTTGTACGACCTCTTGCAGGAGTGCTGCGGCGTTACGGTCGCGCATGCTGAGGAGACCCTTCAGCCTACGGCCCTGGAACCGACACTGGCTACGCTGCTGGGGGTACGGGCTTGGGACCCGGCGTTGCTCGTGGAGCGGGTAGGCTACGCCCCCGGGGACCGACCCGTGGAACTGCGCCGCAGCGCCATCCGGGGCGACCGATACCGCGTGCGCGTGCACCTCGAGGGACCGGTCCGGGAGCCTCCGGACTCGCCCCGCGGGGTGAAGGGCGGTCTGGCCCCGTGGTAAACCTAGCGCTGTTCTGGGCCGAACTGTTTGGCGCTTCGGT
>JBEQAH010000278.1:0-2702 GCA_041640435.1 bacterium
GGTGCACGGCCCCGGGAGCGGCGAGGCACTGAAGGAGGTCGTGGCGGAGGAGAAGTACCGCTGGCAGGACGCGGTGGTTCGGCACCTCACGGGCCGACGCTACTCGGAGATCCGAACGCCTCAGGGCCGGGAGAGACTCGAGCGGGAGCTCGTGGAGCGCCTGAACCAGGGCGCAAAGGGGCCCCTGCGGGTGGACGGCGTGTACTTTTCCGAACTGGTGGCCCAATGAGCGGCGAGCTTCTCTCCCAACAAGAGATCGACCAACTGGTGGCGGCACTCCAGTCAGGCGACGGGGAGGTGGCGCAACCACCCCGGACCGACAGGCCGGTCCGCTCGTACGATTTTCGACGCCCCGACCGCTTCTCCAAGGACCAGCTCCGCACCGTGTCCATCCTCCACGGTGCCTTCGCGCGCATGGCGGGTATGGCTCTGTCGGTGCACCTGCGCTACCCCGTACACGTGACGGTGCGCTCCGTGGAACAGGTGAGCTACGAGGAGTTCGTCCGGTCCGTACCCGCCCCCACGGTCATCGTGCTGTTCAAGTTGGAGCCCCTGGAAGGCCGGGCCCTGCTCGAGTTGGGGGGAGCCTTTGCTCTCGCCATGGTGGATCGGCTGTTGGGCGGCCCGGGGCGGGCCGAGGGGAACGTTCGACCCTTGACGGAACTGGAGCGGGGCCTCGTGGAGCGCCTCATGCAGCGCTTGCTCCCCCTGCTGCATGACGCGTGGCAGTCCGTGGTAGACGTGCGCCCGGTGTTGCTGGGCATGGAGACGAACCTCCAGTTCGCGCCCATTGCGGGGCCCACGGACGTCGTCCTGCTGGTGTACTTCCAGGTGGAGACTCCCCAGCAGTCGTACCGAATGAACCTGTGCCTGCCGTACCTCCTGCTGCAACCCATCTTGAGCCTCCTCAGCGCCACCACGCTGTTCCGGGCGCCCTCCCGCACGAGCCAGGTGGAGGCCCTGCGGGCGTCCGTGGAGGAGGCGACGGTGCCCGTCCGCGTGGAGCTGGGTCGGGCGCAGGTGACGGTGGGGGAACTGGTCGCGCTGGCCCCCAGCGACGTCATCCGGCTCGACCGGTTGGCCCACGCGCCCGTGGACGTCCTGGTGGAGGACGCGCCGGTGTTCCGGGCCAGACCGGGCCGGGTGGGTCGGCGGCTCGCGGTGGAGATCCTGAACCGGGAGGAATCCCTCCGCCATGTCTAGCGCGCTGACGGTGGACCCCCTGGATCTGCTCGCCGAGCTGTCCAACATCGCCATGGGCTCCGCGGCTACGGCGCTCTCGCAGCTGGTGCGCCGACGGGTCCAGATCACCTCGCCACGAGCGGAAACCCTGTCGTGGTCCGCTGTGGACCGGTCCGACTTCGTTGGATACGTGGGGGTCGGGGTCACCACCGCGGGAGCGGTGGAGAGCCACAGCTTCCTCCTCATGCGGGAGGAGGACGTGCGTGTGTTGGTGGACCTCATGATGGGGGGAGATGGGACGGGGTCGCGTCCCCTGGACCCCGAGCTGTTGCTGAGCGGCGCGGGGGAGGCGATGAACCAGATGATGGGTTCCGCCACCACCGCCCTCGCGGAGTTTCTGGGAGCGCCCATGACCATCTCGCCGCCCCAGGTGCTCGTCCTCGATCGGGAGGAGGCGGTGGACGCCCTTCGGCCGGCAGGCGACCGCGTGGCGCGGGTAACCTTCCGCATCGCGATCGAGGGGCTGCGGGAAAGCACCTTCTACCAGCTCTACGATGCCGCCGTGCTCCCCGTCCTAGTGGAGCTTGGCACGCGGGCTGCGCGACGGGTGTCCGGAAGCCCGCCACCTCCTCCGCCGTCGCCACCACCCTCCTCCCCGCCCTCGGCACGCCCCGTGGAGTTCGAGCCTCTGGAACCACGGCCGGCTCTCCACCCTAACCGCAACCTCGATCTCCTGCTGGATGTCCCCCTGCAGGTCACCGTGGAACTCGGCCGCACGCGCATGCGGATCCGGGACGTCCTGTCCCTTGGCCTGGGGGCGGTGATCGAGCTCGAGCGGGCCGCGGGTGAGCCGGTGGATCTGTACGTGAACGACCGCCTGTTCGCGCGGGGCGAGGTGGTGGTCATCGAGGAGAACTTCGGGGTACGGGTCACCGAGATCCTGAGCCCGGAGCAGCGGCTGCGGGGCCTGAGCCGGGCGCTGGAGGAGGGCGCGTGAGGTCCGGTCTGGTGGGCATCTGCGCGCTGATGGCCTGCGCGCCCGCGTGGGCCGCCCCGGCAGAGGGCCCGGAGGTTGGCGGCGCCTCCATGCTGCTGCGGGCGCTCGCGGGCCTGGCGGTGGTGGTGGGGCTGGTGTTCGTGACGCGGTTCCTGCTGACCCGGCTGTCCCCCGCCGGAGTCGGCAGTGCCGTGCGGGTGCGGGAGGCGGTGCGGTTGTCTCCCCACGCCGGACTGTACGTGGTGGAGGTGGACGGGCGCCGCCTGTTGCTGGGCCACCACCTGTCGGTGCTGTGCGAGCTGGAGCCGGCGTCCCCCGAGAGAGCCTCGGCCTTTGGAGAACGCCTGCAAGCCGCCGCGCAGCGCCTGCGCCGGGCGCGGGAGGAGGATCGGTAGTGCGCTGGATGCTCCTCGCGAGCTGTGTGGTGCTGCTGGCAGGCCCCGCCGCCGCGGCACCGGTTCCGCTCCCCGTGGTGGAATTCCGGGTGTCCGCCTCCGACTCCCCCCAACAGGTATCCACCTCC
>JBEQAH010000279.1:0-2673 GCA_041640435.1 bacterium
TGGCGACTCGGGAGTTCTTCCAGGAGGTCCGCGCCAAGTTGCGGCCCGGAGGGGTGTTCGTGGTGAACATCATCGGGGCCCTGGACGGCCCCTACAGCCGCTTGTTTAGAGCGGTGTACCGGACGCTGCGGGAAGTGTACCCCGGGGTGTACGTGTTCCCGGTGGAGTTCGCCCCGGCAGGCTGGACGGACGCTTTGCGGAACGTGATCGTGGTGGGCACGGAGCACGTCTGGTCGCCGGAGCAGGTCCGCGCCGCCTTCCGGGCGGTGCGCGACCGCGTGCGCGTGCCGGGCTTCTCCTCGGTGGTGACAGACCTCTACACGCGCCCCATCCGGATCGAGGATGTCCCAACGCTCACGGACAACTTCGCGCCCACCGACACCCTCATCCACGTGCCGTGAGCCAGGCGCAGTACGTGAAGCTCTATGTGGGGGACGTGGTGCGCACGCGCAAGCCGCACCCGTGCGGGGGGGATGTGTGGGTCATCGAGCGGCTCGGCGCGGACGTGGGGATCCGGTGCCGTACGTGCGGCCGCTTCGTGCTGATGGAGCGGATCAAGTTCGAGCGTCGCATCCGCGCCTTCCTGCAGCGCGGCAACGAGCTCCCGCCTCCGCAGCCGGTCCAGCCCGCGCCTGAGGTGCGGCAGCCGCGCAGGGGCAGGCTGGTGCCAGCCGCCCCGGAGCCGCGGCCGCGGCGGCGGATCGTTCGACGCACCCGGCCCACCTAGCGGGGCTGTGCCGTGCTGTCCGTGGGGATCGTGGGCCTTCCCAACGCCGGGAAGTCCACGCTCTTCCGGGCGCTGACGCGCGCCCCCGCACTGGTGGCCAGCTACCCGTTCACCACGGTGGAGCCGAACACCGGGGTGGCGATGGTCCCCGATGAGCGCCTCGAGGTCCTCGCGCGGATCACCGCGGCGGAGCGTACGGTCCCCGCGGTCCTGCGGGTGGTGGACATCGCGGGACTCGTGCGGGGCGCGCATCGGGGGGAAGGCCTGGGCAACCGGTTCCTGGGCCACGTGCGGGAGATGGCGGCCCTGGTACATGTTGTGCGAGCATTTGAGGATCCTGAAGTCGCGCACGTGGAGGGCACCGCGGACCCGCTCCGGGACGTGGAGGTGGTGGAGACGGAGCTGTTGCTGGCGGACCTGGAGACTGTACAGCGCCGGCTGGAGCGGGTGGCTCCCAAGGCGCGCGCGGGCGAGGAGGGCGCGCGAGAAGAGCTCAAAGCGCTGGAGGAGGCGGCGGCCAGACTAGGCCGGGGCGAACCCGCTCGGTCAATTCCGGAAGCGAGCCGCCGGTTGCTGCGGCCCCTCCGCCTGCTGACGGAAAAGCCGGTGGCGTACGTGGTGAACGTAGGAGAGGGGGAGCAGGACGGCCGCGTGGAGGCGGTACGGCGGCTGGGGCAGGCCCGGGGAGCCCCGGTGCTGGTGGCGTGCCTCAAAGTGGAGGCGGAGTTGCTCGAGCTTCCGGAGGAAGACGCCAGGGCGTACCGACAGGCGGCGGGGATGGGCGAAGGGGTGCTGGCGCAGGTCGTGCGGGCCGGCTACCGGCTGCTGGACCTGGTGACGTTCTTCACCACCCAAAGCCGCGAGGTCCGAGCGTGGCCCGTGCCCCGCGGCACCCGGGCAGCGCAGGCCGCGGGGGAGGTGCACACCGATATGGAGCGCGGGTTCATCCGGGCGGAGGTGATCGCCTTCGACGAGCTGGTCCGCTGGGGATCCCTGCAGGCCGCCCGCGAGGCAGGCCGCGTGCGGCTCGAGGGACGGGAGTACGTGGTGCAGGAAGGGGACGTGATCACCTTCCGGTTCCACTCTTGAGGCGGTTGGCACGGGAGTTGCACGCAAAGTCTGTCGGGGAAACCGTTGATTCCATGGGACGCTGAAAATGGACAGGAGCGGACGCACAAAGGCAGGAGGGGGTATGGGACTACCACACGACTTCGTGGACCCCTTCGAGCCCAGCCTGGAGGATGTGGACCAGCGGATCGCCGAGCTCGCGGAGCAGCGGCGCCGCATCTGGCAGGCGAGCACGCCCCCGACGGGGACGGGCGAGACCGGCCGAAGGGCCCTTGCGGCCATCGAGGCGGAGCTGGAGGAGCTGTACCGGACCAAGAGGGAGTTGCTGGCCCGGAGAAACAACGGGGAGCGCGCGGCTAGGCCACGCCGTCGGGGGCGCTCGGCCCCCACCCCGCCCGCAGGCCTCTTCCGCGACGACTGAAGACGCAGGCGCCTGCGGCCCGGGTACGAGCGGTGCGCGCGTTGGCGTTCGACGGCGCAGAGCCGGTCACGCGTGATGCGGACGTAGGTTCGAGTACCGTTCCCGGGGAAGCGGACAAACCGCATCTCATGAGGACTGCGGGGCAATTTGGATGCAAGCCCGGCTCCCGCACCGAGTGGGGCCGACCGCCTGAACTGCAGACAAGCCCCGACGGGTCTGGTAGAATCAACTGGCCTGATCCCGACTGGATCCTGCCTTCTCGTCTCCGCGGGGCGGAGACCGGGGAAGATTCCCTGTCCGAGGGGAGGGAGAGATGCGCAAGCCGTACGAGATGGTCTTCATCCTGCGCCCGGATTTAGACGACACCCAGGCCCGGGCTGCGGTGGAGCGGGTGGTGGCGAGGATCGCGGAGCGGGGCGGGGAGGTGCGCTCCGTTGAGCCATGGGGCAAGCGGCGC
>JBEQAH010000280.1:0-2664 GCA_041640435.1 bacterium
TACTGGCAGCCGCCCACGAGGAGGACGGGATCGTGGTGGTGGTGGAGGACGACGGCCGGGGCATCGACATCGACGCGGTGCGCCGCAAGGCGGTCGCCATGGGCCTGGTGACCTCCGAGGGGGTGGAGCGCATGTCGGAGGAGGAAGTGGTGGAGCTCATCTTCCATCCGGGGCTGAGCACCGCGGCCCAAGTGACGGACGTCTCAGGGCGGGGGGTTGGAATGGACGCAGTCCGGGCCTCCGTGCAGGCCGCGGGCGGCACGGTGGAGGTCAGCACCGAACGCGGGCGCGGGACCCGATTCTCACTACGGTTGCCTCTCACTCTGGCCATCGTCCGTGCGTTGCACGTGGCCTGCGGGGAGGAACGGTACGTCCTCCCCCTGGGGGGGGTGCAGGAGATCGTCGAAGTGCCCGCAGATCGGGTGCACCGGGTGGGTCCCTACCGAGGCGCGGTACTCCGGGGAGCGGTGCTCCCCATCGTCTCGGTCCACCAGGCCCTGGGGCTCTCGACGCCGGAGCGGGCGGACCGGCTGGTGTGCGTGGTGACGGGGGGACGTCGGCGGGTGGGTCTGTGGGTCGACCGGGTGATCGGGGAGGGCGAGGTGGTGGTGAAACCCCTCGGCGCCTACCTGGGCGACATCCCGGGCGTCTCAGGGGCCACCATCCTGGGCGATGGCCACGTGGCCTTGATCCTGGACCCACAAGCACTGGGTCGACTCGCGTCACGGGAGGAGGAGTGTGCCCATGCCCGCTAGGGTGCTGGTGGTGGACGACGCAGCCTTCATGCGGGCTATGCTCCGCGAGGCACTGACCAACAGCGGCTTCCAGGTGGTGGCGGAAGCCAGCAACGGCGAGGAAGCGGTGGCCCGCTACGAGGAGTCCAAGCCCGACGTGGTGACCATGGACATTACGATGCCACAGATGGACGGGGTGCAAGCGGTGCGGGAGATCCTGCGCCGGGACCCCTCGGCGCGGGTGGTGATGGTGAGCGCCATGGGACAGCAGGCCCTGGTGGTGGAGGCCATCCAGGCGGGGGCCCGGGACTTCGTGGTGAAACCCTTCGACCAAGCGCGGCTCGTGGAAGCGATCCGCAGAGCGTTGCGGTAGCGGTCAGCACCGGTCCCGAGGGGGGCGGGCCGGCTTGAGTGGGCACTCGACGCCGGGGGTGAACCATGACGCAGTTCGATGCCCGCCCCGCCCTCGTCCCGACGGTGGAGGCGAGGGCTCTGCAGACCATCCTCGCGGTGACCGCGGTCCTGCCCCTTACCACGCTGGAGATCCTGGCGCGGGTGGAGCAGGAGCTCCAAGACAATCCGGTTCTGGAGCGCCTGCCGACCCCGTGCGCGCAGTGCGGCCAGCCTGTGGAGGGCTTGGTCTGCGGCCGGTGCGGTTACTCCGTGCTGGGCGGTCTGGGCCGCCTACCTAAGGAGAGGATCCCACAGAGGGAGCTGGGAGATCGACCCTCGGCCTTGGACCTCGCGGAGGCGCCCGAGAACTTGCTGGACCACCTGGAAGCGCAGCTCCGCGTGACCGTGCGCGACCGGGCGATTCTAGCCGTGGCGCTGCACCTGGTGGGCTACGTGGACCCGCGGGGCTACCTGGACGCCGACCTAGAGTATGTGGCGGCTGAGCTGGGCGTCCCCTACGCCCGGGTCGAGGAGGCGCTGCGGGCCCTGCAGGCGTGTGATCCGGCCGGCGTGGGGGCGCGGTGTGTGCGGGAATGCCTGCTGCTCCAGTTGGAGCGGCTGGATCCCTCGGCGGAACGGGATCTGGCCCGCATGCTGGTCCAGGAACACCTGGAGGCCCTGAGCCGGGGTCAGCTGACCACGGTGGCGGCCAAATTGGGCGTGGAGGTGGAAGCGGTCCACGGAGCCCTGCGGTACCTGCGCCGGCACACCGTCCCGTGGCCCGCGGAGGCCTTCCGCTCCGAGCACGGGGGCGGCCGCGTGCGGCCTGAGGAGCTGGCGATCCCCGACGTGGTGATCTCCCGCACGGAGCAGGGCTACCGGGTGGAGGTGGTGGCCGCTTCGGCCCTGCAGCTGCGGATTCATCCCCTGGTGCGCCAGGCCCTGGCTCACGGAGGGCTCGGGCCGGAGGAGCGGGAGCGGGTGCGGGATCTGGTGCGCCGCGGCCGACTGTTCATCGAGACGGTGCGGCGCCGCAATGTGATGCTGTACCGGTGCGCGGAGTACGTGGTCCGCTACCAGCGCGCCTTCCTGGACCACGGGCCGGTCGCCCTGCGACCCCTGACCTTGAGCCAGGTGGCCCTGGCTCTCGGCGTGTGTGAGTCCACCGTGAGTCGCGCGCTGACCGGGAAGTTCGTGCAGATGCCAGACGGGAGGGTTGTCCCCTTTGAGGTCTTCTTCGACAGCAGCCTGCCCGTGCGGCGGCGGATCCGGGAGCTGGTGAACGCCGAAGATCCGCGGAAACCCCTGACGGACGAGGCGCTGGCTCGGTGCCTGGAGTCGGAGGGGTGGCGTTTGGCCCGCAGGACGGTGACCAAGTACCGGGAGATGGCCCGCATCCCGTCCGCCAGGGCGCGCCGACGCTGGGCCGCTCTGCAGGAGGCCGCGATGTAGGACGTTTGGCACCGGTTGTGCAAAGCCAAAGTCTGGGATGCTGCTAGACGTCACCGCTCGTTACCTGGTTGCTTCCCTGCGGACG
>JBEQAH010000281.1:0-2644 GCA_041640435.1 bacterium
CCTCGCCCGAGCTCCTCGCCTCGACCTGGGCGCGGTCGCTGAGGACCGCGCTCGCCGTGCGCCAGCTGTGGCTGAAGCCCTCCGCGGTGGCCGTGCCGCTCGGCGGGGAGGCCGTGGTGGAGGTGAAAGCGATGCCCGCGGCTCGGCCGGAGGTGGGTCCGTACGACGCGCGCAGGGTGAGTCTGCACTGGGAGTCGGACGCGCGCCTGCGGGTGTTTGGCCGTCGGCCGGGCACGGTGCGGCTGGTATTCCGCCATGGCGCTGCCTCCCGGCAGCTGGTGGTCTCCGTGCGCCCCCGGGCGGGACGGCTCCCGCAGTCCGTGGAAGTCGTGGTCACGGGCCGGCCGGCCCCCGCGGAGGTGGTTCGGGAGGCGGTGCTGCGGGTGCTGGAGTCCGCGGCGCACAGGGAGCCCGGGGCCATGCTGGAGGTGGGTCCGGTGGATGCGCCCCAGCTGGCTGCAGGGCAGGAGTGGCGGGGAGAAGTGGCCGCCCGCATCCGGAGCCCGTACGCCATGCCCGTGGAAGGCTTTGTGTCCGTGCGGGTGCGCAACGAAGCGGTGGAGCTCCTCCCGCCCGTGCGCCTGCTGGTGAGCAACAACCCGGAGCGCATCGTGAGGGACGGAGTCTTCTTCCGCGAATGGGTCAGTACCGGAGAGGCCGTGCGCATGCTGTACCACCACGCGAACGGCACCGAGCGCGACAAGATGGTCACCGTTTCGCTGCACAACCCGCATGCGGCCCCGGCCCGTGTGCACCTGCAGCTCGCCACGCCGGGTGCGTGGCACGACTCCATGGCCACCGGGCACGCCGCAGCCCGACGCTTTCTGGAGCTCAGCGCGCGGGGCGCGGGATACGTCCTGGAGCTTCCGCCCGGACGCACCCACCGCTTCACCACGCAGCGCACGCCCCCGGGGTATGTGGTCTCCGGGCTGATCCAGGTGCAGGTGCTGGAAGGGGGACCTCTAGAGGTCGCGGTGAGTGCCCGCACGGTGTACGTCCTGGAGCGGGCAGTAGAACACGAAGTGGAGCCGGTGGAGACCCCCCACCCCCGGGGCGTGTTCGGCCCGCCCCTGGTCCGGCTGGAGCGCACGCTCGCCGTGGGAGGGATAGAACGCGTGGAGATCGGCCGGAGCCAGAACCTGCGGGACCTGCGGACCGGCCGGGTGCTGGACGGGGACTACGGGGTTAGCTACGTCCTCCGGCTGTACCTGACCAACCCCTCCGACCAGCCGGTCGCCGTGAGGCTGGTGGTGGTGGCGAGTTCCGGGCCTGCGTACGCTACGTTTGTCGTAGACGGTGAGCTGGTGGACTTGAAATTCCTCGCCGCCGGACGGGCTGGAACCGTGCTGGCTGTCACTTTGCAGCCCCGGGAGGTGCGGACCGTGGAACTCCTCACGATGCCTGAGGCGGCGTCCTGGTACCCGGTCCGTCTGGAGCTGCGTGGGCCGTGACGCATCGCACCCTGCGCGAGGTGGTGACGGTGGAGGGGGTGGGCCTCCACAGCGGGCGTCACTGCCGGATCACGCTCCTCCCGCGCGAGGAGCCGGGGCTTGTGGTGCGCGGCCCTTTGGGACCTGTCCCGCTGTCGCTGCGGGCGGTGGAGGCGGACGAGCGGCGGACGCAGGCGGCAGGGGTGGCGACTCTGGAACACCTGCTGGCCGCGCTGTACGTGGCCGGGGTGAGCGCCGCAGAATTCGTGGTGGACGGCGGGGAAATCCCCGCGGGGGACGGGAGCGCCCGGGTGTTCTGGGAGGCGGTGCACGCTGCGGGCACGCGGCCGCTCCGGCAGCCACGCCCCGTTCTGCGGGTGATGAATCCCGTGTGGGTGCGAGATGGATGGCGGATGTGTGCCGCCCTCCCGGGAGACGGACTGCGCGTGACGTACGTGGTGGACTTCCAAGACCGTCCCGCACAGGCGCTGGACGTGGTGGTGACCGCTGAGACCTTCGCCCGTGAGCTGGCGGCCGCCCGCACCTGGGGTTACTGGGAAGAGGCTGCGGCGCTGCGCGCCGCAGGGCTCGCCCTGGGAGCTAACGAGGAGAACACGCTGGTGCTGCACGACGGCGGCTACCGCAACCCGCCTCGCTTCCCCGACGAACCCGTCCGGCACAAGGTGGTGGACCTAGTCGGCGACCTGGCCCTGCTCGGTGCGGAGGTGCATGGGCACGTGGTGGCGGTGCGGGCGGGCCACCGCAGCCACCTGGCGCTGGCGCGGCGGCTCGCGGAGGGGGCCGGGGCTCAGGGGAAGGGGGAGTGATCGTGCAGGAGGTGCAGATGGGCCTACAGATCGGCGACATTTTGTGTTATCTGCCCCATCGCTACCCATTCCTACTGGTGGACCGGGTCCTGGAGCTCGACCCGGACGCCGGCCGGATCGTGGCGCTCAAGAACGTGACCATCAACGAGGAGTTCTTCGTGGGCCACCTCCCCGGCAAACCAGTGATGCCTGGTGTGCTCATCGTGGAAGCCCTGGCGCAGGCGGCGGGGATTCTGGTTCTGTACAAGATGCAGCTTCCTGGCCGGCAGGCGTACTTCGCGGCCGCGGACGGGGTACGCTTCCGCCGTCCCGTGACACCCGGGGATCAGCTCCGGCTCGAGGTGAAGCTGGAGTGGGTCCGGGGACGGCTGGTGAGGGTCCAGGGTC
>JBEQAH010000282.1:0-2640 GCA_041640435.1 bacterium
GTGCGAGCACATCCACCTCCCGGTGCAGTCTGGCGACGACGAGGTCCTGCGCCGCATGCACCGGGCGTACACCGTGGCGGACTACCTGCGCACCGTGGACCTCATCCGGCGGTTCCTGCCGGAGGCGAGCCTGACCACCGACCTCATCGTGGGTTTCCCGGGCGAGACCGAGGGGCAGTTCGAGAACACCCTCCGGCTGGTGGAGCGAGTGGGGTTCGACGCCTGCAACACCGCCGCCTACTCCCCGCGGGAGGGGACCAAGGCGGCCACCTTCCCGGACCAGGTGGACGAGCAGACCAAGCAGCGCCGGCTGTGGGCCCTCAACCAGCTGGCGGAGCGGGTGGCGTGGGCGCGGAACCGGACGCTGGTGGGCGCGGTGCAGGAAGTCCTGGTGGAGGAGGTAGGGCGGGGTGGCCTCGTCGGCCGGACCCGGACCAACAAGGTGGTCACCTTCCACGGCCCGCCTGACCTGGTGGGGCGATTGGTGCGGGTTCGGATCCGGGAGGCGGGCTCGTGGGTGCTGCGGGGCGAGGCACTGCGGGAGGCGGCGCTGGCCGGCTGAGCGCGGTCGGGAACACCCCCTAACGGCGCAAGAACCAACTCTCCAGCCGCTCGGGAGGTACTACCACGAGCGTTGGTCGGCCGTGGAAGCACGTGTAGGGATCCTCGCACGCCTCCAGCGCCTCCAGGAGCGCCTGCATCTCCTCGGCGGACAGCACATCTCCGGACCGGATGGCGCTGTGGCACGCCACCACGCTTGCGGCGCGCTCCAGCGCCTGGCGCCCGGCCGTGCTGACGCCGTCCCAGATGCCTTCCTGCAGGCAAGCGCGCAGCAAGCGCTCCGGTGAGGCGCGCCCCGCCGCCTGGGGCACAGAGCGGATCAACACGGTGTTGCCGCCGAAGGACTCCACCTCCAGCCCCACTTCCCGCAGGACCTGCGCCACCTCCGGGAGCACCGCCGCCTCCGCGGCGGTGAGCTCCACCGGGGCCGGAACAGCCAGCAGCTGTGCTGACTGGCCCCGGGTGCGATCGCGCACGAGGCGCTCGTACAGCACTCGCTCGTGGGCGGCGTGCTGGTCCACCACCACGAGACCCTCCGGGGAGTCCGCCAGCACGTAGGTCCGGAGCAGCTGGCCCACAGGCCGCAGGGGTGGAAGGCGCGGGCGCAAAGGCGCCTCCGCCACACCCTCCGGCGCGGGCTCCCGGACCTCGAGGCGTAGAGGAACCGCGGCCTCCCCGCCGGAGTCGGGCAGACTCGGGACCGCAACCAGGAGGGGGCGCGATCGGTACGCCTCCCGCACCGCGCGCTCCACGAGGCCGAACACCCCGCGCTCGTCCGCGAACCTGACCTCCAGCTTGCGCGGGTGCACGTTGGGGTCCACCGCCTCCGGCGGTAGCTCCAAGAACAGCACGCACACCGGGTACCGCCCGGTGAACACCAGAGTGCGGGCGCCCTGTTCGACCGCGCGGCTCACCAGGGGGCTCGCGATGGGCCGGCGGTTGGCGAACACGTACTGGCCGGACCGGCTCCGGCGGGCGAGCCGCGGGGTTCCCACGAATCCCCAGACCCGAAACCGGTGCGCCGCCGACTCCGCGGGCAGCAACTGTTCCGGGTCGACGCCCAGCACGCGGGCCGCCCGCTCCCTGGGCGCCTCGGCTGGCAGGACCAGCACCTCGCGCCCGTCCCGCGCCACGCGGAAGGCCACATCGGGCCGCGCGAGGGCATGCCGCTCCACCGCGTCCAGGCACAGCGCCGCCTCCCGCGCCACCGAGCGCAGGAACCGTCGGCGGGCCGGAGTGTTGTAGAAGAGGTGCCGGACTGTGACCACCGTTCCGCGGGGCGCTGCAGCGGGTTCGGCCACCGGTTCGGACCCTCCCTCCACCCGCACGCGGGTGGCGTGCTGACCGTCCGAGGTGAGCACCTCCACGTGGGACACCGCGGCGATGCTGGGGAGGGCCTCACCGCGGAAGCCCAGGGTGGTTACCCGGCGCAGATCGTCCGGGCCAGCGATCTTGCTGGTGGCGAAGCGCCGCAAGCACAGCCGCGCGTCTTCGGGATCCATGCCCTCGCCGTCGTCCACGACCCGCACGAGCTCGAACCCGCCGCTGCAGAACTCCACCGTCACGCGCCGCGCCCCGGCATCGAGCGCATTCTCCACCAGCTCCTTCACCACCGAGGCAGGCCGCTCCACCACCTCTCCCGCCGCGATCCGGTCGGCGAGCCACGATTCGAGGACGCGGATCCGAGGCACGGTGCCCTATGCCCGGGGCCGCCGCATGCGCACCACCTTGGAGGGGTCGGCGGTGCGGCCCTCGCGCAGACGCCGCTGAAGCTCGTGCAGTTTGTTGAGGGCGTCCAGAGGGGTCATGGAAGCGAGATCCAGGGAGGCGATCTCCTCTTCCACCTCGGAGGGGACGAAGAGGGGCAGAGCGGTCTGCACCGCCCGCGCCCGGCGAGCCAGGGCGCCCTCAGCCCGGCCCGAGCCCTGAAGGCGCGCCAGCAGCTCGGAAGCCCGCTGGATGACCTCCCGGGGCACACCCGCCAGCTGCGCCACGTGAATCCCGTAGGAGCGGTCGGAAGCGCCCTCGGCGACGCGGTGCAAGAAGACCACCCGCTCACCCTCCTCCCGCACCAGCACG
>JBEQAH010000283.1:0-2614 GCA_041640435.1 bacterium
CACTCCGGAGGAGGTGGAGCGCATGCTGGACGAGGTGGAAGCCAAACTGCGCCAGCGCCTTGGGGATGCGGTGTACGGGAGGGACGAAGACACCCTGGACGCCGTTGTGGCGCGGCTGTTGCGGGAAACGCGGGTCACCGTAGCCGTGGCCGAGTCGTGCACGGCCGGGCTCCTGGCGAAGCGGCTGACGTCGGTGCCCGGGAGCTCCGCGTACTTCCTGGGTGGGGTTGTGGCGTACAGCAACGAGGCCAAAGAGCACCTGCTTGGCGTACCCCGCGACCTGCTTGCCCGTTTCGGCGCGGTGTCCTCAGAGGTGGTGGAGGCGATGGCGCGGGGTGCGCGGGAGAAGTTCGGAGCAGACCTGGGCCTGGGAGTCACCGGGGTCGCGGGACCCGAGGGCGGCACGGAGCAAAAACCCGTGGGACGGGTGTTCCTGGCCCTCGCGGACGCAGAGGGAGCGCGCAGCGTCCGGGCGGACTTCGGACAGGAGCCCGGGCGCGAGGGTGTGCGCAGGCTTGCAAGCCAGGCAGCCCTCAACCTGCTCCGGAGGGAGCTGCTGCGGCGCCCGGCGGGAGGTTGAGCCTGCGCCTGTTCGTGGCAGTAAACCTCGACCCTGCGCTGCGCTCGGTGGTCGACCAGGTGCGCCGCAGGCTGGTACAGGCCTGGCCGCAGGGCGAGCGGCTCGTCAAGTGGGTGGAACCGGAGAACTTGCACCTTACCCTGAAGTTCCTCGGCGAAGTGGGGGAGGAAAGGGCAGAGAAGGTTCTGGCGGTGCTGGAAGGCCTGGCGGGGAAGGGGGAGTTTGAGGTCCGATACTCAGGTCTCGGTGCGTTTCCCAGGCCGCGGGGCGCGCGGGTGCTGTGGATCGGGGTCGTGGAGGGAGCGGACCGGCTCGCCAGCCTGGCGGCATGGGTGGAGGAGCGCCTTCAGCCCCTGGGCTTCCCTCGGGAGACCCGCCCCTTCTCGCCCCACCTGACCATTGGCCGGCTGCGCACCCCGGCCTACCACCCGGAGTTGGAGCGGGCCGTCGAGCGTGAGGCGCGTGTCGAAGTCGGCTCCCAGCGCGTTCAGTCCGTGGAGGTGATGGAGAGCGTGCTGCGGCGCCAGGGGCCCGTGTACAGCGTCCGAGCATCGTACCGGCTAGGGGCTCCGGTGCTTGACATACAAACAGATGTTTGATATGTTAGCGACAACTTGACAGGAGGGGGAAATGAGCGAGAGGCAGAAGGCGCTGGAGCTGGCCCTGGCCCAGATCGAGCGGCAGTTCGGCAAAGGCTCCATCATGAAGCTCGGGGAGGTGTCCCAGCGGCTTGCGGTAGACGTCATCCCGACAGGCGCGCTCAGCCTGGACTTGGCACTGGGGGTGGGGGGGGTGCCCAGGGGTCGCGTGGTGGAGATCTACGGCCCCGAGTCCTCGGGGAAAACCACGCTGGGGTACCACATCATCGCGGAGGCGCAGCGGGAGGGCGGCGTGGCCGCCTTCATCGACGCCGAGCACGCCCTGGACCCGAACTACGCGCGGGCGTTGGGGGTGAACCTGGACGAGCTGCTGATCTCGCAACCGGACAGCGGCGAGCAGGCCCTGGAGATCGCCGAGACCCTGGTGCGGTCCGGGGCCGTGGACGTGATCGTGGTGGACTCGGTGGCAGCTCTGGTTCCCCGGGCGGAGCTGGAAGGCGACATGGGCGACGCTCACGTGGGCCTGCAGGCGCGGCTGATGTCTCAGGCCCTGCGCAAGCTGGTGGGCGCCATCAACCGCTCCCGGTGCGTGGTGGTCTTCATCAACCAGATCCGCGAGAAGGTCGGGGTGATGTTCGGTAACCCCGAGGTCACCACGGGGGGCCGCGCGCTCAAGTTCTACGCCTCGGTCCGCATGGAGATCCGCCGCACCGAGCACATCAAGAGCGGGGAAGAGATCAAGGGCATGCGGGCCCGGGTCAAGGTCGTGAAGAACAAGCTGGCCCCGCCCTTCCGGGAAGCGGAGGTGGAGATCTACTACGGCCGCGGCATCTCCAAAGCCGCAAGCCTCCTGGACGTGGGCACCGCCCACGGCCTCATCCAAAAAGTGGGAACCTGGTTCAGCTACGGGGAGATCCGCATCGGCCAGGGCCGCGACAACGCCCGGGAGTTCCTCGAAAGCAACCCGGAGGTCGCTGCGGAGATCGAAGGGAAGCTGCGGGAGAAGCTCGGCCTAGGGCGCGTGCGGCCAGCTTTGCCGGAGACGCCCGTGGTGGCGGAAGCACCGGGGAAGAACAGCAAGGAGGCGCCAGCGAGGCGCTAGAAGCCCGCGCGGGCCTGTGCTTCGCGGGCATCTCCGGGTGGGGCGAACGCTCAGAGCGCTGTCGGGCACCTGAGCGGGTCACCCAGAGTGCCCTGCGAAAATGTGTTGTGCGCCGGTACGGCCGGTTCGGGCGAGTTTGCCGGATCTGGCAGGGACCGCCGAACCCCTTGCTGATTGCCCGCCACCGCCGCCTTTCCCCGACAGGGGATGGCCACGCACCCCGGAAGTCCGTACATTCGGGAGGACGACAGGCCAGAGCTCCGTGGGGACCTTTGGGTGGGCTGGCGAGTCTCCGTCGAAACGCTGAAGCTGCAGCGTTCAGTCAATGGATCT
>JBEQAH010000284.1:0-2609 GCA_041640435.1 bacterium
AATAGCTCCATGAGATCCACCAGGTTCGTCTCCTGGAGGGGCCTGCCGCGCAGGTCCAGCTCCACCTTCCACCGCACCCCGCGCACCAGGGACCTCACCTGCACGAACGGCACGTCAAACCGCCGGCCGTTCCAGGTCACGAGCTTCGCCCCGCCCGCAGCCTCCAGGCGGTCCCAGAAGAACTCCAGAAGCCCCCGCTCCTCGTGCGGCTGGAGGGCCGTGCGGCTCTCCACGGTTCCCGCGGGGTCGCAGAACCCCACGCACACCACCCGGCCGAAAGCAGGGTGCAGGGCCGTGAGGGAGGAGCGGCCGCCCAGCAGGTACTCCACCACCGCGCTCGGCGCTTCCTCCGCCCTCAGCGCCACGGTCTCCACGTCTACGGCGAGGAACGGGACCTCTCGGGGTTCCACGGCGAACGCGACACGAAGGGACTTTCGGGATCGAAGAACCGCCAGGGCCGGTCCGCTGCCTTGCGGATACCCACCCTCGGGGAGGTGGCGATCCGGCTAGGCGGCCTTCCCCGGCACAGGTACAGCTCGCTCACCCGCGCAAGATCCCAGCCGTTGAAGCGCCGGTCCACCCCGAGGGCCTGCGTGAGCCGGCCCGGCCCGCGCAACAGGTCCCGCACCGCAGCCCCGCGGCGCAGCCTCTGCATGACTCTTAGGCCCTCCAGCGGCTCTGCAGCCCGCAGCAGCACCGCGCCGGCGGTGCCCTCCGGTTCGGTGACCACGTTCATGCAGTGGTGGTTGCCGTACGAGAAGTACACGTACGCCTTCCCGGGCGGGCCCCACATGATGGCGCTGCGGGGCGTGCGGCGGTAGGCGTGGCTTGCGGGATCGAGCGGACCCAGGTACGCCTCCACTTCCACCAGGCGCGCCACCAGCACGGCCCCCTCCTCTGCCTCGCGCACCTCCCCGGGTTGCAGCACCCGCACCACGAGCGCACCCACCAGCTCCCGCGCCACCTCCAGGGTGGATCGCGCGAAGAAATCCGCCCCCAGCGCTTCGGGGAGCCGGGTGGCGACGGCGTCCTTCATCCGCGCCGCTTCTGCCGCAGCCGGGTGAGCAGCTTCCGAAGCGGAAGGGTGTTCACCACGTCCTCCGGCTCAAGCCAGCCCCGCCGCGCGGTCCCCACCCCGAACTCCATGAACCTTAGCTCCGCGGGGCTGTGGGCGTCCGTCCCGATGGCGATCTGAACTTTGTGTTCCTTCGCCAGGCGCAGATGGGTGTCCTTCAGGTCCAGCCGGTCCGGCTGCGCGTTCAGCTCGAGGATGGTGCCGGTCTCCCGGGCGCCCGCCACCAGCTGCTCGATGTCCACCGAGTACGGATCCCGCTGGCCCAGCAGCCGGCCCGTGGGGTGGCCGATCATGGTCACGTAGGGGTTGCGCATGGCCCGCAGGATGCGGTCCGTCATGGCCCGGGTGTCCATGCGGAACCGGCTGTGCACGGAGGCGATCACCACGTCCAGCTCTCGCAGCACGTCATCCGGGTAGTCCAGGCTGCCGTCCGCCAGGATGTCCACCTCCGAGCCGATCAGCACCTCAATCCCCTCCAGGCGCTCGGAGAGCCGGCGGACCTCCCGCACATGCTCCCGCAGATCCTCCACGCTGACCCCGCCCGCGAACTTCAAGGACTGGGAGTGGTCGGTGATGCACACGTACTCGTAGCCCAGCTGCTGGGCCGCCCGGGCCATCTCCTCGGCGGTGGCCTGCCCGTCGCTCCACTTGGTGTGCATGTGCAGATCGCCCCGGATGTCCTCCCGTTTCACCAGCCGGGGGAGCCTGTCGCGTTCCGCGGCCTCGATCTCCCCCTGGTCCTCCCGGAGCTCCGGCGGGATCCAGGGCAACCGGACCGCGGCGTACACCTCCTCCTCCGTGCGGCCCCCCACCCGCCGGTCGTCCTCGACGCGGAACACGCCGTACTCGTTGACCTTGAGACCCATGCGCACCGCGCGCTCGCGGAGCTTCACGTTGTGGTCCTTGGAGCCGGTGAAGTACTGAAGGGCTGCGCCGAAGCTAACCGGCTCCACCACCCGCAGGTCGGCCTGCACCCCGTTCCGGAGCACCACGCTGCTGCGGGTGCTGCCCCGGGAGAGCACCTGGGTCACCAGGGGGTGGGTCACGAAGGCTTCCATCACCGGTTCAGGCTTCTTGGCGGTGGCCAGCACGTCCACGTCCCCGATGGTGTCCCGCATGCGGCGCAGGCTGCCCGCCACGCTCACCTCGCCCACGCCCTTCACCTTCCGAAGGGTCGCCACCACCTCCTGCGCCAGCGGGAGCACCGCGCCCAGCGGGAGCCGCGTGGACTGCCGACGGACCTGCTCGATCCCCCGCAGGATGTTCTCCTCGGTCTTCTTGCCCATGCGGGGCAGGTCCCGCAGCCGCCCCTCTCGGGCCGCGCGTTCCAGTTGGTCCAGCGTGGTGATCCCCAGGCGCTCGTACACGAGGACCGCGGTCTTGGGACCCAGGCCCGGCACCCGCATCAGGGTGGTGATCCCGTGCGGCAGCTCCCGCAACAGCTCCTGGTGGTAGCTGATCTTGCCCGTGCGCAGGTACTCGGAGATCTTCTCCGCCAGGCTCTTGCCGATCCCGGGGATCTGGTCCAGCTCTC
>JBEQAH010000285.1:0-2602 GCA_041640435.1 bacterium
TCTCTCCCCGCACCAACCCTAGGTGCGGCTCAGGACGATAGCCCGTTTGAGATCCTGGATGGCTTTGGTGATCTCGATCCCTTGAGGGCAGGCGTCGGTGCAGTTGAACACCGTCCGGCACTTGAACGCTCCGCTGCGGTCTGCCACGATGGCAAGACGCTCGGCAGCGGCGCGGTCGCGGCTGTCGAAGATGAACCGGTGCGCCGCCACCAGGGCCGCGGGCCCCAGGAACTCCCCGTTGCCCCAGTAGATGGGGCAGGCGGTGGTGCACACCGCGCACAGGATGCACTTGGTGGTGTCATCGATCCGCGCCCTCTCCTCGGGGGTCTGCAGGCGTTCCCGGGCGGGCGGGGGTTCATCGTTCACCAGCCAGGGCATCACCTGGCGGTACTTGGCGAAGAAGGGCTCCATGTCCACCACCAAGTCCTTGATGACCGGGAGGCCGCGCACCGGCTCCACCGTGATGCGGGGCCCCAGGTCCTTCACCAGGACCTTGCAGGCCAGCCGGTTGCGCCCGTTGATGAGCATAGCGTCCGACCCGCAGATGCCGTGCGCGCAGGAACGCCGCAGGGCCAGGGTGCCGTCCAGGTTCCACTTCACGTAGTGAAGGACGTCCAGGACCCGGTCGAAGGGGTCGGTGGGGACCTCGTAGTCCGCCCAGTACGGTCGCGCGTCCGTCTCGGGGTTGAAGCGCTTGACCCTTAGGTGGACCTTCATGGCGCCTCCTCAGTACTTCCGTTCCTGCGGCGGGAAACGGGTGATGGTGACGGGCTTGTAGGCAAAGCGGCCGTCGCGATACAGGAGGGTGTGCTTGAGCCACTGAGCGTCATCGCGCTTGGGGTGGTCCTCCCGCATGTGGGCGCCCCGGCTCTCGGTACGGTTCAAGGCGGAGCGGACCGTCGCCTCCGCCACGTCCAACAGGCACCCGAGCTCCCACGCTTCGAGCAGGTCCTGGTTGAACCGCCGGCCCCGATCGTCCAGGGTGACCCGGCCGTAGCGCTCCCGCAGCTCCCCGATCTTGTCCAGCATGCGCTGGAGGTCGGGGCCGTTGCGGAAGATGCCGCACCAGTCCATCATGCAGCTCGCGAGCTCCTCCCGCAGCGCCGCCACCTTCTCGCCCCCGGTGCTGTTGCGCAGCCTCTCCAGCTGCTCCCGGGCGTCGCTGTCGGGGTTGTGGGCCACGGGGACCCGCTCCGCCTCCCGGAGGTACCGGGCCATGTCCCGGCCGGCCCGACGCCCGAACACGAGGATGTCGACGAGGGAGTTGGTCCCCAGCCGGTTCGCACCGTGTACGGAGACGCACGCACACTCGCCTGCGGCGTACAGCCCCGGCACCGGGGTGTTCTGCTCGTCCCGGATCACCCGACCCCAGACGTCGGTGGGAATCCCCCCCATGGCGTAGTGGGCCGTGGGCTGCACGGGGACCGGCTCCTTGGCCGGGTCCACCCCCAAATAGGTACGAGCGAAGGAGGTGATCTCGGGGAGCTTCTCCTCCAGCACCGCCCGGGGCAGATGGGTGAAGTCCAGGTAGAGGTAGTCCTTTCCGTCGATCCCCCGACCCTCGCGGATCTCGGTGATCATGGCGCGGGCGATGATGTCCCGGGGCGCCAGGTCCAGGAGGGCGGGCGAGTAGCGCTCCATGAAGCGCTCCCCGTGGCGGTTGCGCAGGACCGCTCCCTCTCCGCGGGCGGCCTCGGACATGAGGATCCCCAGGCGGTAGATCCCCGTGGGGTGGAACTGATAGAACTCCATGTCCTCCAGAGGAATGCCCCGCCGCCAGCAGATGGCCGCCCCGTCCCCCGTGAGGGTGTGGGCGTTGCTCGTGACCTTGAAGATCTTCCCCCAGCCCCCCGTGGCCAGCATGACCGCCCGACTGTGGAATACGTGAAGCTCCCCCGTGAGGATCTCCCATGCCACCACCCCCGCCGCCACCCCGTCCTCGAGCAGGAGGTCCACCACCTGGAACTCGTTGAAGAAGTGCACGTCTTGGCGCAGGCACTGCTGGTAAAGGGTCTGCAGGATCATGTGCCCGGTGCGGTCCGCCGCGTGGCACGCGCGGCGGACCGGCCCCTGGCCGAAGTGGTGCGTATGCCCGCCGAAGCGGCGCTGGGCAATCCGGCCCTCGGGGGTGCGGTCGAAGGGCAGGCCGAAGTGCTCCAGGTCGTATATGGTCTCCACCGCCTCCCGGGCGAGGATCTCCGCGGCGTCCTGGTCCACCAAGTAGTCCCCGCCCTTCACCGTGTCGAACATGTGCCACTCCCAGTGGTCCTCCTCCTCGTTTCCTAAAGCCGCCCCGATGCCGCCCTGCGCGGCGCCCGTGTGGGAGCGGGTGGGGTACAGTTTCGACAGCACAGCCACCTGGAGGTCCCGCTGCCGGCTGAGCTCCATGGCCGCGTACAGGCCGGCGCCGCCGGCCCCCACGATCACCGCGTCGTACTGGTGCACGGGCATGGCCGCCCTCCTCTCACCGACCCGCGAAGGTGGCGGGGTCGAAGGAGAACAGCACGAGGGCGCCCAGAACCGTGAACACCAAGCCCACGGTCCACAGGGTGGCGTTCCAGAACAGCCGCCAGCCGCCGCCGGGTCGGGTGTAATCGTTCAC
>JBEQAH010000286.1:0-2579 GCA_041640435.1 bacterium
GCGCGCTGCGCCCGCTGCGGCACCGGGACTTCCGCCTTCTCTGGACGGGCCTTGTGGTGTCCAACGTGGGGACGTGGATGCAGTTCGTGGCCGTGGGCTACCTAGTAGACCGCCTCACCCTGTCCCCTCTATACCTGGGCCTGCTGGCCCTCGTCCAGGCCTTGCCCCGGTTCCTGTTCGCGCCGGTGGGTGGAGCGCTCGCGGATCGATGGGACCGCAAGGCGTTGCTCTTCTGGACGAATGGCTGGCTTGCAGCCAGCGCCCTGGTGCTCGCAGGCCTGACGCTGGCCGGCCAGGTCCAGGTGTGGCACGTCCTCGCGCTGGCGGCGATGAACTCTGCGGTGCAGTCCTTCGACATGCCCGCCCGGCACTCATGGATCCCGAGCCTGGTCGACGCGGATGAGGTCCTCCAGGCGGTCACCCTGAACTCCGTGGCGTTCAACGGCGCGGGGATCGTCGGGCCGTCCCTGGGAGGCCTGGTCATCGCGTGGGCGGGGGAAGCGGGATGCTTCATCTTCAACGCGCTTTCCTACGCCGCGGTGCTCCTCGCGCTGCGCCTCATGACCACCTCCCCGCCGCCCGCGGCCCCGCGAGCGTCGGTCCTGACGGAGGTGGCGGAGGCGGCGGCCCTGGTCCGGCGGAACCGCACGGTGGCCTGGGTGCTCGGCACGGTGGCCGCCGTGAATTTTCTGGGCCGACCGTACTTCCGCTTGATGCCGGCGTTCGCGCGGGAAGTCCTGCACGCAGACGCGGTGGGGCTGGGGCTGCTGCAGGCGGCTCCCGGTCTGGGGACTCTCCTGGCGCCGTGGTACGTAGCCGTGGGACAGACCCGGGGGCAGGGGTGGCTGCTGACTCGATCGGCGCTGGGGTTGGGGGTGTGCGTGACGCTGTTCGCGCTGTCGCCCGCGTTCGGGTGGGCGTTCGCGTTCCTGGTGGCCGCGGGGCTGTTTCAGTCCACGGCGCTATCGAGCGCCAACGCGCTGGTCCAGACCGCAGTGGACCCGGCCATGCGGGGCCGGGCCATGGGCTTGTACTCTGTGACCGCCTTCGGCATGTTCACGCTCGGGAGCTTTCCCTTCGGAGCCCTGGCGGAGGAGACCGGCACCCCTTCCGCCCTGGCCACCGGGGGGCTGCTTACGACCCTGCTGGCTCTGTGGGTCGGTCCACGGGTGCGACGGCTGGTGGACGAAGGAGGGAGGTCAGTGAACCGAGGCGAGGCGCTCGAAGTGGTGCGAAGGCTTGTGGACCAGCCGGACGGGGCGGAGCGCGTAGTGGAGTTCCTGCACCTGAAGTTTCCGCACTACACGTGGGTCGGCATCTACTGGCTGGAGGGGGATGAGCTGGTGCTCGGGCCGTGGCGGGGACCGGAGCCGACCCAGCACACCCGCATTCCCGTGGGCGTGGGCATCTGCGGTGCGGCGGCCGCCAGCGGCCGCACCGAGGTGGTCCCGGATGTCACGCAAGACCCGCGCTACCTCAGCTGCTTTCCGTACACGCGGTCCGAGATCGTGGTGCCCATCGTGCGGGATGGCCGAGTGGTGGGCGAGATCGACATCGACAGCCGCCTGCCCGACGCCTTCACCGAGGAAGACCGCACCTTCTTGGAACAGGTGGCGGCGCTGCTATCCCTGGCGCAGCCCAGGCAGCCGTGGAGGTGACCGAAGATCTCCGGGTCCGTCCGGCCTGCGACGCAGACCGCCAAGCGGTGGGGCGGCTGCTGGCCCTGGGGTTTCCCGACAAGTTCGGGCCCATTTTCGGACGGGAGCCTGAACGGGTCGCGGCCGTGCTCGCAGATCTGCCGCCCACCGGGCGCCTCTACGTAGCCGACTGGCGGGGGCAGGTGGTGGGGACGTTCACCCTCGTGCTGGAAGCCCGCCCTGCCCCGGCTGTCTGGCCGGTTCTGCGCCAGCACCTGTCGTTCGGTGCAGCTCTTCGCGCCGCGTTCCTGCTGGGCTTCCTCGGCAGCAGCCGCCCGGACCCGGAGACCGCGGTGGTGGAAGCGGTGGCGGTGTTGCCGGACTGGCGCGGCCGCGGGGTGGGCCGCCGGATGATGGTGGAAGCGCTCCAGCTGGCTCGTGCAGCTGGCCGCGGGCGCGTGGCCCTGTACGTGGTAGAGGGCAACGAGCCCGCGGTGCGGCTGTATCGCTCTCTGGGCTTTCAAGTGGTGCGCGCGCAGAGCCTGTGGTGGCAGCGATGGTTGTTCGGCACGGAGCGGGTGCTGTACATGGCCGTGGAGCTGCCTCAGGACCGGTAGGTCACCACGACCCGTGCCACCAGGCCAGCAGCGGTGACCACGATGCGGCGGCTGCGGCGCGGGCTGGGCCGCGAGAGGGTTGGGAAGGAGGAGGCGCTCACGGCCAGCAGAACGGGCCGGCCCTGAGAACACCCCGACGTGGGGTCTGCCCGCGGTACGTGCCCAGCCGTGATACAGGTTCCGTCACTCGTGCGCATCCAGCCGCCGCCGTTCGAGGATCTCCACCACGTCCCCCGGCGATAGCTCCCTCCTCGTCACCTCAAAGTCCTGGTACAGATGGGGAGCGAGAGGACGGGCGACCTCTTGGAAGATGCGGACCGCCACC
>JBEQAH010000287.1:0-2577 GCA_041640435.1 bacterium
GGCCTGCTCCGCGATTCGATACAGCCCCCGGTGGACGTTCGCGTTGTACTCCTCGTAGTAGCGACGGAGCGCTTCCAGGACCACGCGGGGCTTCTGGGAGGTCGCCGCGCTGTCCAGGTACACCAGCGGCCTTCCATCCACGGAACGCTGGAGCAGGGGGAAGTCGGACCGGACGTCCCGCGGAAGCGCCACCCCTCCTCCTCGGCCTACCGGCCTACGGGGTGCCGGTGGATCCGCCCCGGGTGCAGCCGCGGTGTCGGGTCCACGTACACCACCCCCTCCTCCACCCGGACCTCGTACGTGGCCACGTTGTGTACCGCGGGCAGGGACCGCACCTGCCCCGTGGGGATGTGGAACCGGGATCCGTGGCGCGGGCACACCGCCATCTCCCCCATCACCGGACCCTCCGAAAGGGAGGCGTCCTCGTGGGTGCAGGTGTCGTCGATGGCGTACACGCGACCGCCCAGGTTAAACAGCGCGATCCGCCGGCCGTCCACCACAACGGCGTGGCCGCGGCGGTCCGCGAGCTCCTCCAGGCGTGCCACGGGTACGAACCGGCTCACCGCCGAGCCGTCACCTCCTCCAGGAGCCCCCCGAGGGATGCCAGCCGGCCCAGGGGGGCTGGGGCGCCCATGGTGGCGGCCACCTTTGCCTCCAGCCACAACCGTACGCCTTCCACAGGCAGCCGGTCCACGACCTCGGAGAAGAACCCTTCCACGATCATGTGCACCGCCTGCTGGCGCGTGAGACCTCGGGTCTGGAGGTAGAAGAGGTGCTGCTCTTCCAGGCGGCTCACCGCAGACCCGTGGGTGCACCGCAGATCGTTTGCCATGATCTCCAGCTCCGGCTTGCTGTCGGCCCGCGCGTCCGCAGACAAGAGGAGGTTGCGGTTGGACTGGAAGGCGTTTGTCTTCTGAGCCCCGGGGTGGACCCGGATGAGGCCCGCGAACACACTCCGGGCGGAGTCGAGCAGCGCCACCTTGTACAGCAGGTCGCTGGTGGTGTGGGGCGCCCGGTGCTCCTGCAGGGTGTGCACATCGTAGTGCTGGCCGTCGCGCGCGAAGAAGGCCCCCAACATCTCCGAAGAGCCCCCCGGAGCGCCGAGAAGAGACTCCACGAACAGCTTCTCCAGGGCAGCACCGAACGACGCCACCAGGCTCCGGACCGTGGCGTCGCGTTCCACCTGGGCCCGGAGGACCCCGAAGCTCCGGGCCTGCTCGGGGAGGTCCTGGAGCAGGACGAAACGCAACTGGGCACCTTCTCCCACTACCAGTTCCGCCCCCGCGTTCACCAGAGCCGGGCCCGAGGCCCGCCCGGCACGGAGGAGGACTACGGTGGCGCGGCTGCCCCGCTCCAGGACCACCAGGGTGTGGGGGGCGCAGAAGCCCGAGCCGGCGAGCCAGTCCACCACCAGCAGCGGTCTGTCCAGCTCCACGCCCGCGGGCACGTACAGGAAAGCCCCCCCTGTGGCAAAGGCAACGTGCTGGGCGGTGAACACGTTCTCGTCGGGTTGTAGTCCAGAGCGGAACAGGAAGGGTTCCACCAGCTCGGGGTGCTCCCGGGCGGCGGTTCGAAGGTCGCAGAACACCACGCCGCGCGCGGAAAGTAACTCTACACCCTCCGCGGAGACGCCTGCGCCGTTTTGCGTCACCACCGCGGCAAGCCGCTCGGGCAACAGATCCGCCGCCTGCTGGATGGCCTCCTCGGCCTCTCCGGCGCCTGCCTCCACCAGGGGCTGCAGGCCGTCCCACCCTAGCCGCTCCGGCGGAGTCCGCCGCCACGCCTCCTCCGTCGGCGCGGGGAGGGGCAGGCCGCGGAAGAGCTCCCACGCTTCCTGCCGGCGCCTGCGCAGCCAGGAAGGTTCGCCCCACGCCCGGGACAGCTCCTCCCAGGTGGCCTGGTCAAACCCTCGCGCGATTCCGGTCTGGACCCGCTGGTCCACGGACTGACCTCCCCGGCGGCCTATCCCACCGACCCTTCCATCTCAAGAGCGATGAGCCGGTTCAGCTCCACCGCGTACTCCAGGGGCAGCTCCTTCGCGATGGGCTCGATGAACCCTCGGACGATCATGTTCATGGCCTCGTCCTCTTGGATCCCGCGGCTCATCAGGTAGAACAGCTGCTCGTCACTCACCTTGGAGACGGTGGCCTCGTGGGTCACCTGCACGTCCTCCTCATCGATCTCCATGGTGGGGTAGGTGTCCGAGCGGGACCGGTCATCCAGGATGAGGGCGTCGCAGCGCACCGCGCACTTGCTCCCCCGCGCACCCTTGTAAACTTTCACCAGGCCCCGGTAGCCTGCTCGCCCTCCATCCTTGCTGATGGACTTGCTCACGATGGAGGACTGGGTGTAGGGAGCCGCGTGGATCACCTTCCCTCCGGGATCCTGGTGCTGCCCCGCGCCCGCGAAGGCCACGGACAGGATCTCCGCCCTGGCCCCGGGTTCCACCATGTACACGGAGGGGTACTTCATGGTGATCTTGGACCCCAGGTTCCCATCCACCCACTCCATGGTGGCGTCCCGATAGGCCACCGCGCGCTTGGTGACGAGGTTGTAGACGTTCTTGGACCAGTTCTG
>JBEQAH010000288.1:0-2546 GCA_041640435.1 bacterium
GCGACCTCAAGCGCCCGGCGGTTGATCAACATGCCGTTCCCGCCCAACAGCACGTGAGCTCCAAACCGCTCCCTGGCCCGCTGGGTCACGCTCTGGTAGGCTGCGAACTCGTGCTCCTGGCCCCGCGCCACCCACGTGGCCTCCCGGTGGTAGAAGAGCCGGCGCCCCTGGACCGCCGCCACCCCCGGCTCCAACAGGCAGGGGACCGCGCGCAGCAGGAACTCCGGGTCCGGCCGCGCGTCCGCGTCGAACACCGCCAGGATCTCGCCTCGGGCGAGCTCTGTGCCCAAGTTGAGGACCGCGGCCTTGCCCGGCGGGTTCCCTTCGGGCACGCGCACCACGCGCACGGGTACGGGCAAGGACACCCGGGCCGCCCGGTCGGCGGTCCCATCCTCGGATCGGTCGTCCAGCACCAGCACCTCAAACCGCGGCCGGCCTGTCCAGTCGTGGTAGCGCAGGGCCCCCACCGCCCGCAGAGTGTCCTGGATCACCCGCGCCTCGTTGCGCGCGGGGATGAGGACGGACACCGTAGGCAGGTGTGGGGTGTGAGCAACATCGGCGCGGCGGCGTGCAGCCACCCCAAGGAGCTGGGTGCACGCGCCGTAGGCGGAGTACACCAGGAACAGAACCTGCAGCGCCACGAGATCGCGCGTGCGGACCGTGTAGGTCACCAGCCCGAGCCACAGGGCCGCCACCAGACCCAGGCCCAGCAGGGTGGCGGCGCGTCCTGCCCTCACACGCGGACTCCTTCCACCGCGGCGCGCAGCGCCGGCCCAAAGGGCGGCCTCAGCACGCCCGCTTCTGTGACGAGGGCGTCCACGAGCTCTGCCGGGGTGACGTCGAAGGCGTAGTTCAAAGCCGGCGTACCCTGCGGCGCGACGGGCTGGCCCCCGAACCGCGTGACCTCCTCAGGGTCCCGTTCCTCCACCTGGATCGACTTCCCGCCGGGCGTGCGGAGGTCCACCGTAGAAAGCGGTGCCGCCACCCAGAAGGGGATGCGATGGTGCCGGCACAGCACGGCCAGGGTGTACGTCCCGATCTTGTTGGCCACGTCGCCGTTGGCGGCCACCCGGTCCGCGCCCACGAGGACCCGATCCACCCGGCCCTGAGCCATCAGCCAGCCCGCGGCACCGTCCACCACCAGGTGAAACGGGATTCCGAGTTCCCTCAGCTCCCACGCCGTGAGCCGCGCCCCCTGGAGCAGCGGGCGCGTCTCGCAGGCGTACACGTGCACTCGCTTACCCGCTTCCCACGCGGCGCGCAGGATCCCCAGGGCGGTCCCGATGCCGAGGGTGGCGAGCGCCCCTGTGTTGCACAGCGTCAAGACCCGCTCCCCATGGGCGAGCTCGCCAGCGCCCGCCTGGGCGAGCAGCCGGCACGCCCGTTCGTCCTCCTCCACGATGCGGTGCGCCTCCTCGAGGGCCCGCCGGGCTGCCTGCTCCACCTCAGCGGCCGACTGCGCCGCACGCAGGGCTCGGTCGGCACCCCGGCTCAAGTTCACCGCCGTGGGCCGCGCAGACCGGATCGCCCGGGCCGCCTCCTCAAGCCGCTGCCAGAAGTGCTGCGGGTCCCCTACCAGTTCCCGGGCCGCCAGCGCCACGGCGTAGGCACCCGCTGCGCCCAGCGCCGGCGCGCCTCGCACCCTCAGCCCGCGGATCGCTTCCACCACCTCCGGCCAACGGCGCAGGCGCAGCCACTCCACACGGTGCGGCAGCCGGGTCTGGTCCAGGACCACAAGGGCAGAGTCCTCCCAGAAGAGGCTGCGCACCACGGTCATCACCTCCCCAACGAGGTCAGGAGACGGGGAACACCGGGGGAGCGGTGTCGAAGGAGCGGGCGCGCTCAGCGTTGATGGCCACGTGGCTGGGCGTGAACAGAAAGATCTCGTCCGCCACCCGCTGCAGGTGGCCATCCAGCGCGTAGTCCACGCCGCACAAAAAGTCCACGATGCGCTGGGCCACCTCGCGGTCCGCCTCCCGAAGGTTTACCACGATGGGCCGGCGGCCCTTCAGGTACTCCGCCGCCGTGCGGGCGTCGTCGAAGGTCCGGGGCTGCAGCACCACGATCTCCATCTGACGGGCCGTGTGCAGGCGCAGGACCGGCCCCCGGTGTCTCTCCTCTCCGTCCGCCCCTGCCTCCTCCTCGGGCTCGTCGTCGAACCCGAGAAACCCCATCAGGCGTTGGATGGCTCCCACGGCGTTCACCCCCGCTGCGGTGTTGTCCCCGTCTGGGGCCCGGGAACGTCCTCCCGGATGCTGCGTACGCGCTCCGCCTGCGCCGTCGGCCGTTCGCCCAACAGGGCGCGCCCCAGCCTGAGCCAGGTCGCGCCCTCCTCGACCGCCACCTCGAAGTCGTCTGTCATGCCCATGGAGAGCTCCCTGAGCTCGAGGCCGCGATCCGTGCGTATTCTATCACGCAACTCCCGCAATGCGCGGAACACCCACCGCACCCCTTCGGGGTCGGGGCTCAGGGGTGCCACCGTCATCAGCCCCTCCAGCCGCAGTCCCGGGAGCGAGGCCACGAGCTCCACGAGATCCTGGGCTTCC
>JBEQAH010000289.1:0-2531 GCA_041640435.1 bacterium
AGGTGGCCCGGGGCCTGCTCGACGGCCGCCGCAGCGCCGAGGAGATCGGCCAGGCGTTCTTCAGGGTCCGCCAGCAGGCCGTGGAGTTCGTCACCGCGCAGGGCGCTACGCCCGACGCGGCCGGGAACGTGATCCTGCCCGACCCGCCTGGCCTCCAGTGGGAAGCCATAGAGCGCATCGTCCGCCAGCGCCAGCGGGAACTGGTGGTGCGGCTCGTGAGCACCAAGAACGTCCTGAGCGGGAATCCGGTCCCGGTCACCGTACAGATCGTGCCGAACCAGCGCGTGTTCCTCCGCGGCCAGGTGCTGGGGGAGGCGCGCGTGCGTCCTGGACCGCGCCAGGTGGTGGCGGACAGCTTGGTGGGGCTCGCGCAGGCTGCGAGCCGGGCCGCGGAGGGCAAAGTCCTCTCTGCGCCGGGCCAGCGCGTGGGCGGTCCCCCCTTCGTGGTGTTGGACGTGGACTCCCTGCGGAAGGTGACCGAGCGGGTGGAGCAAGCCGGGTCGGGCGGAGTCCGGGTGCGGGCGGTGGCGATGGCGGACGCATACACCGCGGGCCCGCTGCTGGTCGGCTTCGAGGTGGCCCCCTAGCCGCGCCGTGAGGGGTGCTCTCCTCGCAGGGCTGCTGCTCATCCCCGCGCTCGCGGGCCTGGGGGCCTCAAGCCTGCAGGGCTGTGACGAGGCGTACTACGCGCAGATGGCCCGGGGTATGCTCGACCGCGGCGAATGGGTCGTGCCTCGCTACGATGGCACAGCCCCTCTAGATAAACCCCCGCTCACCTTGTGGCTTGTGGCCGCTTCCTTCGCGGCGTTCGGGGTCGGTGACCTGCCTGCCCGGCTCCCGCTCGTCGTCCTTGGATTCCTGCTCCCTCTGGGCCTGTTCGCCTGGAACCGCTGGGCGGGGGACGC
The DNA here is from genome assembly GCA_041640435.1 of bacterium. GTDB lineage: Bacteria > Sysuimicrobiota > Sysuimicrobiia > Sysuimicrobiales > Sysuimicrobiaceae > Tepidifontimicrobium. The sequence goes on from JBEQAH010000289.1 coordinate 906, forward strand.
CTACGCGTTCACCGCCGCCAGTACCCTGGGCACCACGCTGCTGTACGTCCAGCTACAGCACGCGGTGATGACGGACCTGGTGGCTTTTGCGGGGTTTGTGGCGTTTGCGGCGGCGTTGCTGGGGGCGCGGGGGGACCCGAGGTGGGGATGGCTGGCCGGGCTGGGGTTGGGGGTGGCCACGCTGGCCAAGGGCGCCCTGGCAGCGCTGCTGGTGCTCGCCAGCCTGCCCTTCCTGCTCGTGTACCGGGCTAGCCTCTTGCGCTGGGGGTTTTGGGTTCGTTGCGTTCCGGGGCTACTGCCCGCCGCGGCCTGGTACGCAGCCATGGCGGTCCAGTTCGGCCGGCAGTTCTTCGACGTGCACTTCGGCTTGTTTCTCTTCCGCTTGGCTGCACAGGGCATTTCCCCCGCGAGTCCCCTCGGCCCCTTGTTCTACCTCGCGAGCGCCCTCTGGCGGTTTTTGCCCTGGTGGCCGCTGCTGCCCGGCGCGCTGTGGTGGGGTTACCGCCAGGCCAGGCGCGGCGACCCCGTGGCCGTCTGGGCCCTCGGGTTCTGTGTCGTGTACTTGGCGGTCATCACCGTCATGCGCACCAAGATGGACCATTACGCGCTGCCCCTCGCGCTGCCTGTGGCCTTACTGATCGCCGGGTGGACCACCGCGGCAGAGCCTCCGTCGCGGTGGGATGGCGTGTGCGCGGCCCTGTACGGGACCGTGGGAGCGCTCGCTGCACTGGCCGCAAGCTTGGTGGCGGGTGGGGTCGTCCGGGCGGTGCATCCCGGACCGACCGTCGCCACGGGCCTCCTCGTGGGCTTCGGATTCACGGCCGCAGCCGTACTGCTGGGACGGGGCAACCGGGGGCGCGGGTGGGCAACGATCCTCGGGTGTTCTGTGCTGGCCTACGCCGTGGCCGGAACTGGACTTCGGCCGTGGGATGCAGAGCCAGGGCTGCGGGCGCTCGCGGGCAGGCTCCCGAAGGGAGCCGACGTCACCTACGTCGCGGAAGCGCCGCCCGGGGTCGCCTTCTGCGCCTACAGCGCCCTGCGGTTCCGTCTGGACCGACCTCCACGCGTGCTCTCGCCGGAAGGGTTCCGGTCTGGTGGGCCTGGCTGGTACGTGGGCCGCGAAGGCGTCCTGCGGCCCACACCACACGACTTCCTGGTCTTCCGGGGCTCGGGCTGGGTCTTGGTACGAAGGCCGGAGTGAGACCTTGGTGGCTTGCGCTAGGCCGGGGGTATAATCACACCGTGCAGGCTAAGGGAAGTCCGGTGGAGCCCGGCATGAGGGCGAATCCGGCGCGGTTCCCGCCGCTGTAACGGGGAGCCTCCCCGAAGGTCGTGCGTGCCACCCACTGGGCCGCGCAGGTGCAAGCCGGCGGCCTGGGAAGGGCGGGGAAGGTGAGGATCCGGAGCCAGAAGACCTGCCTGCACGCGATCCCACACCCTTCGGGTGGAAAGCGGAGGTGGGAAGATGTCCCGCGCACTTCGGGCCCGGTCCCTCCGGGCTTTTGTCCTCCTGTGGATCTGCGCTACAGCTGGTAGCCCGCTGTTCGCTCAGCCGGCCGAGATCCCCACCTTCGAGGGCGAGGAGGTGGTGGTGGCCGGCCGCAGGCCGCAACCGGTTTCCGCAAC
>JBEQAH010000290.1:0-2528 GCA_041640435.1 bacterium
CCCACCCGCGACTCCCACCCGCTGTGCATGAACACCGCGGCCCCGCGGGGGAGTCGGCCGTAGCGCTGCTCCCACGCGCGGATGTCGTCCGGGGTGACCTGGGTGTCGTGATCGCGGCTCGCCCGCTCGTGGATGTGCACCACCGCCACCGGTGCAACCAACGCCGAGGGTCTCAGCTGGTCCACCGTGCGGGCGCCTTCGCCGAAGTGCGCTGGGGCGTCCATGTGGGTCCCGATGTGCTCGAAGTAGCCGATGTTGAGGCCGTAATACCCGTCCTTGGCGATCGTCACCGCCACCTCGGAGCGGAAGACGGGCTGCCCCGAGAATGACGGGAAGGTGGGTTTGAGGGTGTGGGTGAGGTCCTGGATCCTGCGGAAGCCTCGCAGCCGGGGCGCTGCGAGGAGTTCTGCTGGCCTCGCAAGGCTTGCGGCCACGGCTCCCGCCATCGCGGCGGCCGCGGTCCGCAAGAAGCCCCGCCGGCTCACTTCCTCCCCCACCGCTTCCATCACCACGGGCCCGCACATAACGGCTCTCACCCCCCTTTTGTTTCTGGAGAGTCGGTACGCCGGAACGGCTCGGACTCCTGCCGCGCGCGGTATCCTAACAAGAGAGCCGGAGGGGATTGTGACGTTCGCGGACGAGCTCGAATACCTGCGCCAGCAGACACCCCTCACCCGGGCGGTCGCAGACCGCTTCCGCGCCAGGGACCTGCGGGGGGTGCGCGTAGCCTTCGCCGTCCACCTGGACATCAAGACGGTCCCGGTGCTGGAGGCGGTGGCGCAGGCGGGCGCGGAGGTGTTCGTGGTGACCGCTAACCCCGCCACGGTGCGCGACGAGGTGTGCGCGTACCTCCAGGAGTGCGGGGCGCGGGTGCGGGCGTGGTCCGGCATGCCCGAGTCCGCCTGGCAGGAAAGCCTGGCGTGGGCGCTCGCCGCTCGGCCCCACTTCCTCTGCGAGATGGGGGGAGAGCTCGCTTCCCGCGCGGCGCGGGATCCCGGGGACGTGCGCGCGGGCATGGAGGCCACGGGGACTGGGATCCAGCGGCTACGGGGCCTCGAACTCCCCTTCCCCGTCCTGGACTGGAACGCGCTCCCCCTGAAGGAAGGGCTGCACAACCGCTTCCTGGTGGGGCTGGTGACGTGGACCACCTTCCTGCACGTGGCCCGCATCACCCTGTACGGAAAGCGCGTGCTGGTGGTGGGCTACGGACCCGTGGGCCAGGGGGTCGCGGAGTACGCGCGCCTGCTGGGCGCGGTCCCGGTGGTGGCCGAGCTGAGCCCCGACCGTCAGGTGCTGGCCCGGCACGCGGGCTGTGAGGTCTTGCCGCTGGAACAGGCCCTGCCCACCGCGCACGTGGTGGTCACCGCCACGGGGCGGGACCGGGTGCTGCGCGATGAACACTTCGCCCGACTGCGGGAGGGCGCCTTCCTCCTGAACGTGGGGCACTCCAACCGCGAACTGGACACCGACGCCCTGCGCAGGTACCCGACCCGGACGTTGCGGCCGCACGTGGAGGAAGTGAGCTTGCCGCACGGCCGGGTGTACCTGCTCGCGGGTGGGGCGATGTTCAACCTCGCGGCAGGTCCGGGAGATCCCTACGACGCCTTCGACCTCACCTCCGCGATCTGGCTCGCAGGTCTTGCGCACCTCCTGGACTCCGGTCCCGGCTACCCGCCGGGCCTGCACCCCATGCCGCGGTCGGTGGAGCTGGAGGTGGCCGGGCTCGCCGCGGACCTGCCCACTGGCACGTAGCGCGCCCGAACCCATCCGGGGCTGGGTCCGCTCGGAGCGCAAGCGCTTCCGTCGCAGCCGGCAGTGGCTCCGTCCCAGGGGATCGCCGCAACCCGGCACAGGGGTCGCTTCCCAGAACAGGGCAGTCTGTTAGAATGCGCACAGGAACGGGCGCTCGATCGCATTCGTTCCGAAGATCTGCGACTCCCAAGATCACCGAGGTGTCCCATGCAGAGACAGTTTGACGGGAAGGTCGCTGTGGTCACCGGCGGAGGCTCAGGGATCGGGCGCGCGATCGCACTGGCCTTCGCCCGGGAGGGCGCCCGGGTGGGGGTCGCCGACGTCGCGGTGCAGGGCGGCGAGGGAACGGTCCAGGAGATCCGGGCCATGGGCGGCGAAGCCCTCTTCATCCAAACGGACGTTTCCAACTCCGCGGACGTGGAACGGATGGTCCGCACCGTGGTCGAGACGTACGGCCGCTTGGACTACGCCGCCAACAACGCGGGTATCGAAGGGACAAGCGCCCCCACGGCAGACTGCACCGAGGAGAACTGGGATCGGGTTATCGGCACGAACCTTAAGGGCGCCTGGCTGTGTATGAAGTATGAGATCCCCCAGATCCTGAAACAGGGCGGAGGCGCCATCGTGAACATCGCGTCCATCGCAGGCCTGGTTGGATTCCCGGGGCTGCCCGCGTACTGCGCCTCCAAGGGTGGGCTCGTGCAGCTGACACGGACCGCCGCCCTGGAGTACGCGAAGGCCGGGATCCGGGTGAACGCCGTGTGCCCGGGACCCAT
>JBEQAH010000291.1:0-2517 GCA_041640435.1 bacterium
CGGGGCCGCTGCCGAGCGCCTGACGGGACAACGGATGGACGCGCTGTTTGCCGAGCACGTGGCGACTCCGCTGGAACTCCGTGAGAGCCGATTCTGTCCGCCCGCCTGCTGGCGCGGGCGGTGCGCGGCCACGGAACAGGGGAACAGGTACGAGCGGGATCTCGTGGGAGACGCTGGAGCGACCTTCCCGTGGCGCGAGGGGGTGATGGTGGGTGAGGTGCACGACGGCAACGCCCACCACGCCCTGGGCGGTGTGGCCGCCCACGCGGGCCTTTTCTCGACCGCCGAGGAGGTGGCGCGGGTCGCGGAGGCTTGGCTGAAGGCGGTGGGCTGGCTTGCGGCGCCATACCGGCTCGAGGCGGTCCGGGACCAGCGCGGTCGGGCGAACGGCCCGCCGCGGGGCCTGGGTTGGGTCCTGCACCACCCCGAAGCCTTCTTCGCCGCCCTGGGGCCCCGCTCGTTCGGCCACACGGGGTTCACAGGTACGTCGGTGGCCGTGGACCCAGACCGCGAGCTGGTGGTCATCTTGCTGACCAACCGCGTGCACCCGCAGGTGAGGGAAGGGATCACAGAGTTCCGCAGGACCTTCCACGAGCGGGTGGCGCAGTGGATTTAGGAGGGAGGCATGAACGGAGCGCTGGACGAGCTGGAGACGGAACGGCCGAACCCGCGCAGCGCGGACCTCGACCGACTGAGCATCGAGGACGTGGTGTCGCTCATCAACAGGGAGGACGCCACCGTAGCCGAGGCCGTGCGAGATGCGCTACCGGCGGTGGCCCGGGCCGCGGAGCTGGTGGCGGACCGCCTGTCCCGCGGCGGGCGGGTGTTCTACGTGGGCGCGGGCACGAGCGGCCGCGTGGGCTGGCTGGACGCGGTGGAGTGGGCGCCCACCTTCGGAGTGGATCCCGGCTGCGTCCGCGTGGTGGTGGCGGGCGGGATCGGGTCCGGGGTGGAGACAAGCTCGGAGCTGGAGGACGACGCGGACCTGGGCGCCAGCGACCTCCGCTCCCACCGGCCGTGTCCTCGCGACGTCGCGGTGGGGATTGCGGCCAGCGGGCGGACGCCCTACGTGCTGGGAGCCCTGCAAGCCGCGCGGGAAGCGGGCTGCGCTGTGGTCGCGGTGTGCAACAACCCGGCTTCACCCATGGAGGCACTCGCGGACGTCGCGGTGGTGGTCCGCACGGGGCCGGAGGTGGTGGCGGGATCGACCCGCATGAAGGCGGGAACCGCGCAGAAGATGGTGCTGAACATGGTGAGCACCGCCGCCATGGTGCGCCTGGGGAAGGTGTACCGGAACCTGATGGTGGACGTGCGGCCGCTGAACCGAAAGCTGGCCGCCCGTGCCGCGCGGATCGTGGCCGAGGCGGCGGGCATCCCCCCGGGAGAGGCCGTTCAGGTGCTCGAGCGCGCAGGCGCGAACGTGAAGGTGGCCATCGTCATGGCGCGCACCGGCTGCAGCCAGGAGGAGGCGGCCAAGCGGCTGGAGCGGGCGGGAGGCCGCGTGCGCGCGGCCTTGGGGGAGGAGTGAGTCCTTTCCGCTGGCCACACCCGGAACCCGTCCTGCGGGTGGTGGGGCTCATGTCCGGCACGTCCTGCGACGGGGTGGACGCGGCCGTGGTGGAGGTGGAGCGCCGGGACCGGATGCGGGTCCGCACCCTCGCGACGTGGAGCAGGCCCTACACGCAGGAGGAGCGGCAGGCGCTGCTGCGCCTGTCGAGCCCGCAGGCCACGGTGGAGGATGTCTGCCGGCAGAACTTCCAGATCGGGGAGCGTCTAGCTGAGGCGGCGCTTGAGGCCCTGTCCCGCGCGGCGCTGAAGCCGCGCGAGGTCCACCTGGTGGCCTCGCACGGCCACACGGCCTGGCACGTGCCCGGACACAGCACGCTCCAGCTCGGGGAGGCGGCGGTGGTGGCCGAGCGCACGGGGCTGCCTGTGGTGAGCAACTTCCGCGCGCGCGACGTGGCGGCGGGCGGCCAGGGAGCCCCGCTGGTACCGTACCTGGACTGGCTGCTGTTCTCGCACCCGCAACGCAACCGCGCGGTGCAGAACCTGGGCGGCATCGGAAACGTGACATGGATCCCGGCGGGCGGAGATCCCGAGCAGGTGGTCGCGTTCGACACCGGGCCTGGCAACATGGTCATCGACGGCGTGGTGGCGCTGCTCACGGGCGCGCGCTACGACGACGGGGGGGAGTTGGCGGCAGCGGGTACACCCCACCGGGCACTTGTGTACGAGCTGCTGCAGGATCCGTACTTCGCGCAGCGGCCGCCGAAGAGCACGGGCCGGGAGGTCTTCGGGGCGTCCTACGCAGAGGCCCTGGTGGCGCGGGCCCGCAGCCTCGGCGTCTCGGACCAGGATGTGGTGGCCACCGCCACGTACCTCACCGCGCGGACCGTAGCGGACAGCTACCGGTTCGTGGGCCGGGTGGACGAGGTGCTGCTGAGCGGGGGAGGAGTGCACAACAAGACGCTGGTGCGGTGGATCCAAGATCTCCTCGCCCCCATTCCCGTGCGGACC
>JBEQAH010000292.1:0-2511 GCA_041640435.1 bacterium
TCCAGTTGAGCGGCGAGGGCCGGCGCGTCTGTGTCGCGCGCCTGCAGCACCGCGGCGAGTTCGCCCCGTCGGACCTGCAGGGGTGCACCGTCCGGCCACACGAAGCTGTGCACGCCTCCCGGCGGCGGCGCCTGGATCTGCAGCGCTGTGGTCCGTCCCGCGGGGCCGACCAGCTCCCGGCCTTGAAGGAAGACCAGGACCTCCCCCGTGTCCGTCTCCACGGAACTCGTGTCTGCCAGCTGGTGCAGGCGGGCCAGGAGCTGTTCCCGGTGGTCGCGCAGGTCGAGGGCCCGCTGGCCGGACACCTCGAGCCGGGCGATCTCCACGTTCAAGGACGCCACCTCGCTGGCCAGAGCCCCCAGCTCCCGCACGTGCCCTACCGCGACGGCGTCCATGTGCTGGCGGAGCTCCTCCACGCGGTTGCGCGTCTGTCGCAGAGCGTCCGCCAGCATGGAGGCCTGCTGGACGAGAGCTGTGCGGGCCGCCCCGGATTCCGGGTTCAGGCTCAGCTCCTGCCAGGCGTTCCAGAAGCGCGCCAGGAGCGCCCCGAGCCCGCTGTCGGATGGCTCGGGGAGGAAGGCCTCCACCTGCGCCAGGTAGTCCAGGCGGGCCTGGGCCTCCGCGTGGGCCTGCCGAGCCCCGCGCAGCTGTCGCTCCAGGAACTCGTCGCGAGCCTGCCGGACCCCGCTGACCTGAACTCCGCCTCCCACCAGCAGGGTGGTGCGGAAACGGGAGGAACTTGCGGCAGGGGGGACGGAGGACAACGTCACCTCCTGGCGGGAGAAGCCAGGGGTGTTCGCGTTGGCCACGTTGTGGCCGGAGATGTCCATGGCCCGTTGGTGGGCCCACAGGGCGCGGCGGAGGAGTTCGATGGCGGCAAAGCTGGACACCCCTGACCTCCTACGCCCACCGGTCCACGGCGAGGCTCCCGCCCCCCCCCGCCGCGCGCGTCACGAGCGAGATGACAGCCTGCACGTGCTCCAAGTGGGATCGGATCAGCAGCGCGTTGGCCTTGTTGACGTCCGCCAGCTCCCGGAGTCGTTGGGTCAGGATCTCCCGCTGCTCCGCGAGCCGCCGACCCACGTCGGGCGGGCTCAGCTGGACCAGCTCCTGCAGGGTCAGCCGGTCCACGGGGCAGCCTGCCCGCTGCGCCACCAGCTCCAACAGCTGCCGACGCGCCTGCTCCAGAACCCGCACCTGCCCCACCAGCTTCTCCTGCTCGGCGACCAGGCGCTGAAGGCCCGCCACGTCTCCGCGCACCAGCGCCCGCTGCTCCTCGCGCGCCAGCTCGAGGAGGCGGCCGTGCAGGTCTGCTTCCTCCTGCAGGAGTCCCACCACACTCTCAAAGGGGTCTGTCATGGCGAAGCCTCACGGCCCGCAGGATTGCCCGGGCCAAGGCGTCGTCCGTCACCCGGTATCGCCCCTGCGCCACCGCCTCCCGCAGCGCCTCCAGCCGCACCGCGCGGCCCTCCGGGGACCGCTCGCCGCCGGTGAGCTCCACGCGGTCTTCCGCCGGAGCACCCGCGGGCGCATGAGAGGTGCTCCGGGGAGAAGGCGGCGCCCCGGCGTTGGGCTCAGCGGGCGGGACGTGCGCAGGCCGGATGGGATCAATCCTCAAAATGACCTCCTGACCACCCACCGATCGGGGGTTCCTACCCGCGCGGCGCTTCGTTCCCGGATGGGGCACCGGCGCCGTGGGGCACCGACCAGGTTATCGGCCCCCGGCCACAAGGCTTGAGTCCTACCACAGGTCGAACCGTCCCTTCGGCGCTTCGCGCCGGACCCTCCGCCGACGCACGGGTACGGTCTGCGGGCTCGACGCACTGAGAGCCCTCTGGAGGGCCCGCAGGCTGACGGCCAGCTCCACCCGGCACGGCGCGCAGACGACTCCCCACCGAATCGGGCGGCCGCAGCGCCGACACCGGACCCTCGGGCCCTCGGCGAGGAGGCGTCCTTCCCGCAGCCAGCGCAGGACCCGCTCGACCGGCACGCCCGCCTCGGTCGCGATCTCCTCCGGGGGCAGGGCGCCGCGCTCTGCGAGCAGGGTCTGCACCCGCTTGAGCTCCACGTGCTCCTGGCGCAAGCATTCCCCGCACTGCCCCCGCACCAGACCGGCGCTGAGGCGCCCGCAGCGGGGGCAGTTCACGAGGCTGATGCGCTTCACCGTCTTCGCAGACCCTGCTCCAGGTAGCGGGCCAGCCCCAGACCCCCGGCCCTTGCCACCGCGAGGGCGAAGTGTTCCTCGACCAGCTCGCGCCACACCGTGGGGCCCCCATACGACGCACCCCCTGCCCACCCTTCGGTGGCCCTGCGGGCGGACTTCAGAAGCTGCGCCACCAGCAGGGCCTCGAACTCCTGCGCCGCGCGCCGGAGCGCGAGCGCTCGCGGGTCCCGCGGGCCAGAGGAAACCTCCGCCACGTGACTCACTGCACCACCAGCTCCCCCTGCAGCGCGCCCGCCGCCTTCAGCGCCTGCAGGATCGCGATCAGATCCCGCGGCGTGACACCGAGC
>JBEQAH010000293.1:0-2507 GCA_041640435.1 bacterium
CTGGACCTCCTGATCCCGCGCGGCGGGGAAGAGTTGATCCGCTTCGTGCAGGAGCACGCCCGGGTGCCCGTGCTCGCCCACGCGAAGGGCGTGAACCACCTCTACGTGGACCAGGACGCGGACTTGGGGATGGCGGTGCGGATCGCGGTGAACGCCAAGGCCCAGCGACCGGCGACCTGCAACGCCCTGGAGAAGGTGCTGGTCCACCAGGCGGTGGCCCGGGAGTTCCTGCCTCTTCTGGCCGCGTCCATGCGAGAAGCGGGCGTGGAGCTCCGGGGTTGCCCCCGAACCCGGGAGCACCTCCCGGACGTGCGGCCGGCCACCGAGGAGGACTGGCAGGCGGAGTACCTGGACCTGGTCCTCGCCGTGAAGGTGGTGGACTCCATGGACGAAGCGCTTGCCCACATCGCCCGCTACGGCTCCCAGCACACAGAAGCCATCGCCACCCGCGATCACGCCCGCGCCCTGCGCTTTCTGCGCGAGGTGGACGCCTCCCTAGTCCTGGTCAACGCCAGCACGCGGTTCAACGACGGCTTCCAGCTGGGCCTGGGAGCCGAGGTGGGGATCAGCACCACCAAGCTGCACGCTTACGGGCCCATGGGCCTGCGGGAACTCACCACGACCAAGTTCGTGGCCCTCGGGCAAGGCCACGTGCGATCGTAGGACTGTGGCCCGGAGCCATTTCAGCCGCTCCGGGGCCAACAGTCCCCGCGCGGGAGGGAGGGCTGCGACGTCCCGAGAACTCCCTCCGTCGCCTGAACTCGGTGCCGCGATCTGGTGGGTCCGACGTGACCTGCGCCTGCACGACAACCCGGCCCTCGTCTCAGCGCTGCGACACCCTCAGGTGATCCCCGTCTTCGTCCTGGATCCCCTCCTGGAACTCCGTAGCCTCCGCCGGATGCGGTTCCTGCTCGAAAGCCTCCGGGCGCTGGACCGGTCCCTCCGGGAGCGGGGCAGTTCCCTTGTCGTCCGGCGGGGAGACCCGGCTGAGGTGCTGGCTCAGCTTGTGCGCGACACAGCCGCAGAGCGGGTGTACGCCCACGCGGAGGTCTCTCCCTTCGGGCGGCGTCGCGAGGCTGAGGTGGCCGGGCGCGTGCCGTTGAGCCTCGTAGGCTGGCCGACCCTCTTCCCGCCCACAGACCTCGTCGCCTCGGCCGGCGCCTACAGAGTGTATAGCCGATTCCGCCAGCGCGTCCTGTCGCTCCCCGCCCCCACGGAGGTGAAAGAGACGCCCGGCGCTCTCCCGCCCCATGGCCTGGTTTCAGAACCTCTGCCGGCGCAGACGACCTCCTGGCCCGCCGGGGAAGCGGAGGCGCTCCGGCGCATGCGCGGCTTCGCGCGCGGGCCTCTTTTGCGCTACCACCGGGAGCGAGACCGCCTCGACCTGGGCGCCACCTCCGGCCTTTCCCCCTACCTACGCTTCGGCAGCCTTTCCTGCCGCCTCGCCTATCGGATGGCGCTCGAGGCGGACTCCGGCCAGGATCCCGAGGCTGGCCGCGGAGCCCGGAGGTGGTGCGACGAGCTGCTGTGGCGGGAGTTCTTCGCGCATCTGCTGTACCACGCGCCCCACACCCGCCGCCTCCCTCTCCGGCCTCACCAGGGCCCGGCGGCCTGGGACAACGACGAGGAGCTGTTCCGCGCCTGGTGCGAGGGGCGGACGGGCTACCCGGTCGTGGACGCGGCGATGCGGGAGCTCCGGGAGACCGGATGGATCCACAACCGGGCGCGCATGATCGCCGCTTCGTTCCTGGTGAAGAATCTTTTGGTGGACTGGCGGTGGGGCGAGCGCTACTTCATGGAACACCTGCTAGACGGAGACCCCGCGTCCAACGTGGGCAACTGGCAGTGGATCGCCGGGGTGGGTGCGGACGCGGCGCCCTATTTCCGGATCCTGAACCCCGTCCTCCAGGGCCAGCGCTTTGATCCTCAAGGGTGCTACGTGCGCCGGTGGGTTCCGGAGGTGGCAAAGGTGCCGTCCCCGTACGTCCACGCGCCGTGGACGCTCCCCCGCGACGACCAGGTGGCGTACGGGTGCCGCGTGGGGAAGGATTACCCCGCGCCCGTCGTCGACCTCAAGGAATCCCGGCATCGCGCCTTGGAGCGATATGCGCGGGCGCGTCCGAGGCTGATCAAACCCCCGCGTCTATAATCGAGTTGTGAGGCAGGGCGACCGCGCAGAGCTTCCCACGGTCCGGGACGCCTCCGGCGAGGAGATCTGCCTGGCGGAGCTTGCCCGCCGGGGCTGGCTCGTGTTGTTCTTCTACCCCAAGGCGGGCTCTCCGGGCTGCTCCATCCAGGCCCGCCGATACGCCTCCCTCGCGGGACAATTCCAAAGCCTCGGCGCTGCGGTGTTTGGCGTCAGTCCGGACCCCCCCGAGGTTCAGTGCCGCTTCGCCGATCGCACAGGGGTCCGAATGATCCCCGACCCCGAAGGCCGCCTCGCCCGTGCCTACGGAGTGGGTCGCAGGCTGGGTCTGTGGCTTCGCCGCGACACCGTCCTGATCAAC
>JBEQAH010000294.1:0-2506 GCA_041640435.1 bacterium
AGCGCTAACCCGGAAGGCCGTGGCTCCGGGACCCCAGGAACGGTGCGGGTTTGGGCCCGCCGAGAAGAGGAGTCGCCTGCAGGGCCGTAGAATCGGAAGGGCCGGACCACACACCGCACGGAGGGGAGGAGCCGATGAACAAGGAGCAGCTGATCGAGCGGGTCGCCACCAAGACCGGCCTCAGCAAGAAGGACGCCAGCGCGGCCCTGGACGCCATCCTGGATGGGATCACAGGCGCCCTCAAGAAGGGCGAGAAGGTCACCCTGGTGGGGTTCGGCACCTTCACGGTGCGGCGGCGCAAGGCGCGGGAGGGCCGGAACCCCCAGACGGGCGAAAAGATCAAGATCCCCGCGCGCAAGGTCCCGGCCTTCACCGCGGGCAAGGACCTGAAGGCCCAGGTGAAGTAGGGGAGCCTGCCGGGGGCAGGTGGCCGGGCGCTCGGGGTGGTGCGCCCCCGGGCGCCTCGCTTTCACTGTGGAGATCCGGGAAGCCTCGCCTTAAGACCTGGCAGGCCTTGCGGCGTTGCCTCCGGATAGCCTGCCCGACGATTGGGCGGCGTGGGCCGACGAGCCCCACCATACCCTGGTTGTGGTAAGCGCCGGCGAGGTCGTGGGTGCCGTGCACGCAGCGGTGGTGGGCCCATCCGAGGGTTGGGTGGAAGGGCTGCGGCTCCGGGAACCGGATCCGGCCCTGGAAGATCGCTTGGTAGGCGAGGCCGTGGGGCTCCTCAGGGGCTACGGAGCTGAGGTCGTGCGCAGCGCGGCTCCTGTGGACAAGGCGCCGGGCTGGGTCAGGCGGCGGATGCGCGAAGTCTGCCGGTTTCAGGTACGGGTGAGCGCTCCCACCGCAGAGGGCCTGAGCGCCAGGGCGACCGCGCCCGAGGCGGCGGGGACCGTCGGGGCGGTCCTGGAAGCGCACCTCCTGGCACACGCGCGGGGGCTGGTTCCGCTCGGTTGGCGGTGGCGCTCCTTCCGGATTGCCATGGCGAGGGCCGCAGCGCGGGAACGAAGGCTCCTGTCAGAAAATGGCCGCGGTGCGGTGCTGTACCTGCGGCGCGGCCCGGACCGGCTCGTGGCGGCCGTCACAGGGCAGGAGCCCCGGCGTCTGGTCGGTGCGGTTCGGTCCGACCCAGGTGCCCACGGGAAAGTGGCGTGCTTCCTCCCGGAGCCGGCACCTGAGGTCGCTGCGTTCCAGGATTGGCCCACCCACCCCTGGTGCCCGGAGGGGGTGGTGGTGTACGAAAGTGCCGTGCAGGGTTGAAGATCGCGGGAGGTGCCGGGATGGGATACGTGCAGCGCCTCGTGGAACGGCTTGATGAGGCCCGGCGGAACGCTTTTGCCGCGATCGAGGGCATGGACGACGCCACCCTGAACACTTCACCCCCGGGCCTCCAGAACACGCCCGCGATCCTGCTCCGGCACTTGCTGGGGTCCGAGCGCTACTGGATCCACCAGGTGGTGGGCGGGGAGGACGTGCGCCGCGACCGCGAGGCGGAGTTCGACCGCTCGGTACCCGCGAGTCGCGGCTGGCTGGAACGGGAGTGGGAAGGGGTGGCGGCCAGAACCCGCCAGGTCCTCGGTGCCCTTCCGGAGGGAGCGCTGGACGAGGTGGTGGAGGCGCAGGCCGCGAGCGGCACGCTAAAGTTGGACAAGGGGACTGCGGTGGTGAGGGTCCTCGAGCATTGGGCGTACCACCACGGTCAGCTCCGGCTGATGCGCCGGCTCCTGCTGGGCGGATGAGGGCCGCGGTCGGGTTCTTCTGGCTGGTGGCGATCGCCGTGGAGGTATACCGGCGGCTTGGCGGCGCGGTCCCCGGACCCCTGGCGGCCGCCGGGCCGTGGCTGGTTGTGGCGGCCACCGTGCTTCCGGCCGTGGAAGCCGTCTTGGAGTTCCGGTCCGGGGATGCGGTGGAGGGCGTTAAGTCGGTGCTGTGGGCCGTGCCGGGCGCCATCACGCTGGGGTGGGGCCCGAGTTGGCTGAGGTTCGGCGCGCCGTAGGAGGGGCGGTGCGCTGGGAGCCAGCTCCGGACCTGCACACCCGCCTCTCTCGGATCGCGCGGGTGCTCGGGTTCAGCCATGTGGACGTGGGGCGCGTGTTCTGCCTGCGCCTGTACGGCGCCCGGGCCAACGCGTGGGCGCGGATCTGGGGTCTACCGTCGGTGTTCCAGCACGCACTGGGCGTGCCCGCGGTCTACGCCATCGAGTTTCTCTGCCCGGCCTTCGACCGCCTGCCTCGCGACGAGCAGGATCGGGTCATCATCCACGAGCTACTCCACATCCCCACCACCTTCAGCGGTGGCGTGCGGCCGGAGCGGTCCCGCAGCCTGCGCATCGACCGCAGGACCGTGGAGCGCTACTACCGCCGCTACCGGCAAGTGGCGGCCTGGGCCCGCCCAGAGCCGCGGTAGATGGGCCCCCGCGTTCCGGGAGGTCTCCCGAGGGGCCGCGGATGACCGAGCCCCTGCCCGGGCTGGTGACGAAGGCGGCAGGCGGGTTCTTCTTCGTGCA
>JBEQAH010000295.1:0-2502 GCA_041640435.1 bacterium
CAGCAACTCCAGCTCCCGCAGCAGCCCGTCTGCTTCCTCCCGCGCCTCCGGGATGGTGTCCACGGGTCGAAGCGGTTCGGTGGCCAGGCGCATCCGGCTCAGGACCGGGACCAGGAGGTTCTCGCGGGTCGTGAGCTGCGGGAAAATGGTCATCACCTGGAAGGAACGGGAGAGTCCCCGGCGCACGCGGGCGTGGGGAGGCAGGCGCGTGACGTCTTCCCCGCGGAAGGAGATGCGACCCGCATCCGGCAGCAGGTATCCGCTCAGCAGGTTCAGGAACGTGGTCTTGCCTGCGCCGTTGGGCCCGATGAGGGCCACGCAGCCGCCCTCCTCGACCCGGAGGTCCACGCCGTCGACCGCTGCCAGGTCTCCGAACCGCTTTCGCAACCCCTCCGCCACCAGCAGGCTCACGGCGCTTCCTCCCCGGCCCGAGCCACCCGGCGCTCCGCCCTCACCCGGGGCCGGGCCAGCCACGGCTCCACCACGCTCACCACGCCGCCGCGGAAGCCCAACACGAGCGCGATGACCACGGCCCCCAGCACCAGCGACCAGTGCACGGTGAACCGCACGATGACGTCTTTGAACACCACGAGGAGGAAGGCTCCCACCAGGGGCCCCGCGAACCGCTGGGTGCCGCCGAGCAGCGCCGCCAGCACGGGCTCCGCGGACGCGGTCCAGTGCGCTATGGGTGGGGTCACGGTGTTCTCCAAAGCCGGCAGCAGGGAACCCGCCAGCCCCGCGCACGCACCCGCCACGGTGAAGGAAACCAGCCGCAGTCGACGCACGGGCAGCCCCACGTGATCCGCCCTCACCTCACTGTCCCGCACCGCCTGCAGCGCGAGCCCCAGGGGCGACCGCACCACACGGTGGAGCAGCGCGACGGCTGCCACCACCGCCACCAGAACTACAACGTAGTAGCGCTCCACCGTGGCCACCGGCAGGCTCAGACCCAGGAACTCCAGAGGAGCCCGGGGCACGCCCACCAACCCGTCGTCCCCGCCCGTCACCGCCCGCCACTTCCACGCCAAGGAGAAGATCATCATCCCGAAGGCGAGGGTGAGCATGGAGAAGTAGATGCGGGTGTGCCGCACCGATAGGTAGCCGAGGAACATGGCCACCGCCACCGCGGCGGCGGTCCCGCCCAGTACCCCGGGGATCAGAGACGGCCAGGCCAGCAGGATCCGCGCGCACGTGTAGGCTCCGACCGCGTAGAAGCCCGCCTGCCCGAAGGACAGCAGGCCCGTGTACCCGAACAGCAGGTTCAGCCCGGCGGCGTTCAGCGCCAGCAGCAGGATGTGGATGGTCAGGTACACCACGTAGCGGCCTGCCCACAGGGGAAGGGTCGCCAGGAGCAGGAGGAGCGCCCCGACGGCCCAGCGCTGCGCCCGAGGGCTCATGAGGCGAACAGCCCCTGAGGCCGCACCAACAGGACTGCGGCCATGATGGCGAACACAAAGAACAGCTCGAACTCCGGGAACCACAGCGTCCCGTAGCTGGACAACACGCCCACCAGCAGGGAGCCCACGAAGGCGCCCCGGAGGTTGCCGAGCCCGCCGATCACGGTGATGATGAACGCCTGGACGATCATGGCCGCCCCGATCCCGGGAGCCACCGGGCGCACCGGCGTGCCCAGGGCACCGCCCAGGGCCGCCAGGGCAGAGCCGAGCATGAACACCGAGGAGAACACCCGCGGGGTCGGGATCCCCAGGGCCGCGGCCATCTCCCGATCCGCGGCCGTGGCGCGCACCGACCGACCCCACCACGTGCGGTCGAACAGCCACCACAGCCCGATCCCCACCACCGCGCCCATGACTAAGAGGAACACGTTGTAGAGGGGGAACGGCCTACCGAACACCCACACAACGCCATCCAACCAACGGGGGATCGGCGGGATGCGAAACACTCCGCCCCACAACAGCTTCACCGCGTCGTCCAGCAGCAGCACGAACCCGAAGGTGAGCAAGAGCTGGTAGCTCGGGTCGAGGCCATAGAGGGGCCGGAGAAATCCCCGCTCCATGGCGGCCCCGAGGAGCGCCACAGCCGCCATGCTGCCCAGCACCGAAAGGGAGAACGGCAGGCCCGCGAGCCCGTACAGCGTGTACGCCAGGTAACCGCCCAGCATGAACAGACTGCCGTGAGCGAAGTTGAGGACCCCCAGCACGCCGAAGATGATGGTGAGCCCGGCCGAGATGAGCCACAGGTACATGGCCGAGCTCAGGCCGATCAAGCCCTGGTAGGCCAGGACCTCCATGGCGGAGGTGAGACTACTTGCTCAGGTCCAGGGGCTGGAAGGGTGGCCACCTCCAGTAGTCCCGGGGGTCGAACACCTTGAGCTCCCCAAGCACGGGGATGGGGTAGCGGGGATCTGCGACCACCTTCCCCGCGGGCACCGCGTACACGAACTGCTGATCCTCCGCCCGGAACACTCGGACCCCGGCCGGCGTCTCGATGCGCATCCCGCGCAGGGCGGCCACCACGCGATCGGTGCTGAGGCTGCGGGCG
>JBEQAH010000296.1:0-2500 GCA_041640435.1 bacterium
GACGACCACGGGGTGCACGGTGACCCGTGTCCCCCGGAACGGCCCCTCGAATTCCAGCACCCGCACGGCCTCCATGGAAGCTCCTCCGAACGCGAAACCGTAAGCGCACTCATCATAGCCGATCCCGCGGGCCCGTAGAGGAGCGTAGGCGCGTTTCCTTGAGAGCACAGCCGCCCTGTTCTCGACAGCCATTACTCCATGCTGGCCGTGGCGCATGCGTTGGGAGAGGACTTGGTGGCGGTGGCCGCGGTGGTGAAGTTCGCCCGCGCGCTGCTGGTTCCGCCGGCCCTGAGTGCCGCGAGCCCGACCCGTTGTCGCCGTGGAATTCCGCGCGTGGCTGGGCCGGGTGGGCGAGGCCGACCCACCCGGCCCAGCCTAGCTCAGACCATCGTCCCCCCGTCCTTGGGTTGGCCGGGGACCACGGAGCAGGACTGCACGAGTTTCAACACTGCGAAGATGCGGGCGGTGCTGCGCGCGTGGAGGTTGCCGGTGGTGGGGCCTGCGGCCGGGACCGCGGCCAGAGCCCCCGTGTCGTCCTCCTGCGTGAACAGCTGCCCGCGGTCCACCACGAGCCGTCCCTGGCCGTCCAAAGGGTAGCGACGCCGCCGGACCGATTGGCCGAGGTTGCCCCCCACAGCTACGCAGAACCCCTCCCCTACCTCTACCACCACGTCCGCGTGCAGGGGAGCGGGGCCCGTCAGCGCGGTGGGGATCTGGTCGAACTGGACCACGTCCCCGGGGTCCGCGATGGTCGCACGCCGGTCCAGGACCACGAGGTCACCCACCTGTACCCGCCGCTCGTCGGGCCGGAAGGCGTGGTACGTCCCGTCCCGGCGGTCCTGGAACCGGCGGCGGTACGCCTCACGTACGTACACGCGGTGCGCGTCGTGGTACTGGAGGAGGGCGTCCCGACCCACGAGTCGGCCCGCCACCTCCGCCTCAAGTCCCAGCTGGACGGCCGCGTGCCGCACGCAGGCGGACACGAACACGGCGCTCCACGGGATGGCGTCCCGACGGGAACCGTGCGCGTTCCGCAGGGCATCCTCCACCAGGTCGTCCAGGTTGGCGGGGTTGGCGGAACCAGGCGCCCCCGCGAGCAGCACGGCCCGGGCGGCCTCCGCGGCGGCGTTCACCTGCGCCTCCGTGGGGTCGGGAGCGAGCAGGGCGCCGTAGTTCGTGCTTGCGGCCAGGGCCTGCGTCTGCGCGTGCACCAGGGTGGGGGAGGAGATGGCGCCGTAGCGGGCGAGCCAGTAGCGGACCAGGTGGCCGAACTGGCTTTCGCGGTCCTCGGACAGTACCATACCCTGCGCGTCCCGCCAAGTCCGCCGCTCCCGCTCCGCGGCCAGGCGAATCGCGTCCCGCACGTCGTCCTCGGAGACCACGAGGTCTGCACCGAAGAACCCGCAGACCTCCCGCAGGGGCTCCCGCGCGGAGGCGGTCCGCACCTGGACGCTCTCCGCGCCACGGGCGAGGGAGACGTTGGCGTCCGGCTGGGCGGTAGCGTGCCGAAGGAGGGCTTCCACAGGCCGCTCCTCCGTGAGGTGGGGGGCGGTGGCCTCCGCCCACGACCGCAGCGCCCGCTCCGTGAGCCGGGAGGCCTGCTCGGAGTCCAGCAGGCCCTGGGACTTGGCCCGCTCGATCTGCCGCGTGACTTCGCCGGGGCTACCCTGCGCGCTGATCATGGCTCGCAACGCCTGTTCTGTGAGCTCGCGCTCCTGATCGGGCGTGATCATCCCGCGCTCCCGCGCCTGGCGGACCCGCTGCAGGACGCGGTCCGCTTGCTCCAGCATCCGCTCCTGCATGCGGAGCTTGCCGCCCTCCAGGGCGAAGAACTTGGCAGCGTCCAGGGACGCTTGGAAGGCAGACAGCGCGCTCTGCTGGTTCGCCGCGAGGCCCGTGATTTCGCGGAACAGGTTTGGGTTGGCGAGCAGCTGCGCGGCCGCTGCGAGACCCGTGGGGTCAGGCGCCGCGGGCGCGGCCTGCATGGCCACCAGCGGCGCGGGAAGGGACGAGGGGCGCACGTCAGGCGGCTCCGCGCGCCGCGACTCCGTGCTCACGGGCTGGATCGTTGTAGGCTCGTCCGTGGGCGCTTCGTGCCACCGCCAGAAGCGGGTGTCGTCGATGGTCTCGCAGCTGTTGCACTGGCCCATCACCGCCTCCGCGAACACCCCCCGGGTGGGCACGCTGACCTGCACGGGCGGGATGGGGGTGGTGGGCTGGTAGTGGCGGAGCAGGACGCCGGGGTCGTCCGGGTCGGCCTTGAAAGTCGGGTCCAGGTGGAACCCCCGGGCCACGGGTAGCACCAAGCAGTTCCCCGCGATGCCCAGCAACCGGTTCTCCACTACGGAGGCCACGCTGCGGCCGCCGGAGTTGGGGGCCACGAACCCGTCCAGGAGCATGTACCGCCGGTCCGGGTCCATCTCCCACCAAATGGCCTTGTGGTAGTGCTCGATGTGCTCGTTCAGGTGGGCGAGCAGCCGACGGGCCAGTTCCCGGTCCT